>CAZRIQ010000047.1:0-5107 GCA_964600175.1 uncultured Melioribacter sp.
GAATTGCTGCAGAATGCACACCTAACGTGGAAACAGTAGTTGTTCATGATGTTGATATTGAGCTGCTGCAAAAAAATAAAAGAAACGGGACAACCCTGAACTGGAACGACAGAAGAGTGGATCTATATGAGGTGATCAAAAAAAATAAATAAAGAGTATTAATAGGCATTCTTAGGTTTTCATTTATTGTTTTTGCTGAAAAAATCCTTCAGCGCATTTTTGCTCGTTAAAAATGATAGTAACATAAATAAACTTAGAGTTATCATAATAATTGTAAAACCGATGATGACGATTTCGGTTGCGATACTCAATTCTAATAGCGCCATTGCAGAGAAGATCAATATAATTACGAACTTGGTGAATCTTGAAATGAGAGAATAGTTTGGAAAATTTTCTTTGATAAGAGCACGATATACCGACGCCGAAGCACGGGAAGCAATCAGAAATCCAATACCTAAGATTACAAGACCAACAATTATTTTTGGAATGAACAAAACTCCCTGCTCAATTAGTTTCGATAAAATTTTTAGATTCAGAGCATCAAGTGCGGAATTGAAGAATATTAAAAATATAATAAAGAAAATTACATTTCCGGTCATGTTATAAATTGCATAGCGGATATCGGCTTTAGTAAAAGCATTTTTCCAGCGGAGTCTTATAAATAAACGGTCAACACGCAGAACGATGAGAAGTTGAATAACTATTCTCTTTATAAACCAACCTATTATCCAGCCTAAAAGAAGCAAAAATAAACCGCCTAATAGATTGGGTAAATAATCAATTATTTTTTGACCCATGTTGTAAAATAGTTCTTCGAAGTTTTTCATCTTTTTATTCTCCGACTTTTTTCAAAGGCTTAATAAGAAGTTTCCAAAGCGGTTCACGCTCTTCGTATTCTTTCACCCAAATAACCGGACAAATACTTCGTTCGGTGATTTCCTGAGTTAATGATCTTCCAAGAAGCAGTTCGATAAAATCACCTGCCCTGCCGCCCATTAAAATTATGTCGTTTACCTGCGACTCACCCAATATTCCTTCAAGTACATCGACGTTCTGCAGAATTTTTAATTCGGCTTTGAGCCGATTTTCTTCAATGAGTTGATTAACCGTTTTTATTCTTTCTTCTTTTTCAGATGATGAAATTCTCGGTTCAAAAACAAGTACAATTTTTATTTTGCAGTTAAAATAATCGGCAAACATCGGGGCAACTTCTGTCGCTAATTTTGTGTGAATATCATATCCGAAAGGAATTATGATTGTATTGACCTGGCTGCCGGGCAACTCGCCGTGCAAAACGGCAACCTCACACGGCGCCTTAGAAACAACACTGTCTATTATCGAAGAAAAAAATCTTTCCATAAAACTGGGACGTTTTTCTCTCCCCATAACAACAAAATTACATTCCTCTTCGATTGCCATATTAACAATGCCCTGCGAAATCCTGTGCGAAACATTTAATACCGTTTTTGAAGGAATGTTTGAATTGGAAATATATGATTGAGCTTTTTCGAATAGTTGGTTTGCACGTTCGTTTTCAAGGGCCCTTGCAATTAGGGGCTCGCCCTCTCTTACTTCATTTATGTGCAGGAAAATAATTTCTGCATTATTCTTTTTTGCAATTGCCTCCGCTATTTTCGATAAGCTTTCTACAGATTTGGAATTAGCAAGCGGAACAAGAATTCTGTATTCGTTTCTTTCTAATTTTTCTAACAACTTTACTTTTCTTATATGTTCTATTTCCCTCTTTGACGCGTAAGATTTGTAAACAAACAGACCGACTGCAATCCATACGGCAGTAACAATCCATGCGATGGGACTGTAATTAAACATATATACGGCAAGGAACAAGAGCATTAGAATTCCAATAATACTCAAGTATGGAAACAGGGGAGTAAAAAATCCTCTGTCGAGATCAGGTCTTTTTTTTCTTAATCTAATTAGGGTAATATTGACCTGTAGGAACAAAAGAAGAAACATTATGTCGGCGGCACTGGCAACATCTTCAATGGGAAAAGAAACAGCCATAGTTACTACAATGAAAAATGAAAAAAGAATTGACATATGCGGAGTGAAATTTTTCTTGTGAACTTTACTGAAGATGGTCGGGAAATTTCTATCTTTGCCCATGGCATAGGCAACACGCGAAGAAGAATACACAGTTGCATTGAGAGCGGACATCGTTGAAATCAATCCTCCAAATAAAAGCATTATTCCGCCGCCCACAAAAAATGTTTTAGCCACTTCTACCAACGCAGTTTCTTTATGAGCCGCTAAATATGCCCACGGCGTTGTTCCCTCGGCATTGACCGTACCTATAGCCGTAACGGCAACAAGAAGATAAATCGGAACTACAATAGCGAGCGAAAGGAATACCGCACGCGGGATATTTCTCTTCGGATTTTTTATTTCTTCGGAACATTGAGCGATAACTTCAAATCCTTGAAAAGCGATAAACGTCAAGCCCATTGCTTTGAATACCCCGCCCCAGCCGTTCGGCAAAAAAGGAGAAAACGCACTTGTCCAATCCGGTTTATTGAAAAGCATGTGCACACCGAAGGCTATAAAAATAGCGAGGATAATTATTTTGGTTATTGTTACGATATTTCCGATTTTGCCCGTCTCTGAAGCACCTCTAAAATTTACATATGCGAAAATTATTGCAGTAATTACAGCAAGTATTTTTTGAGGCGAGAATAATCCCCAGTGGGGCATTACAATATTGAACTCGTGAAGTAATAATTCAAAATATGCGCCGAAGCCCAATGCGTACAAACTGCATGCAACTGCATGAGCAAACCAGCTCATCCATCCTGAAATAAAACCGTTCCATTTGGGAAGTCCTTCCTTTACCCAAAGATAACCTCCACCGGCATCGTGGTAACAAGAACCGAGTTCGGCATACGAGAATGCCGTTAGAAGCGCCACTACCCCGTTTAGTGAAAATGTAATTATGAGCCCGGGTCCGGCCACACCGGCAGCAATGCCCGTAAGAACGAATATACCGGCACCTATCATTGCGCCGACACCGATAAGCGTCGCATCCATTAAACTCATTTCACGGCTTAAATGAACTTCAGTTTCGAATTTTTTCATTAAACCAACCGCTCATTTTATGAATGAAGTTATTGTTTTTTACCGGGAACCGCCAACAAACTTTTTATTCAATTAAAACATAACATCCCTGCGGCATATATTCAATTGTTGATTTTACCGATTTGACGATAAATCCGGGTTGAACGTTCGATTTGTTTTTCTGTTTTCCGATTCGGAACTTTGCAGTAAGAAATTTCGTAAGCTGAAAAAAGGTAGTAGTATTGAATACAATGCATAACCACAAAGAACATTTACGAGGGTTGAACTCTACGAGCGGAAGGCTGATGACAACAATGGTATTGAATTTTGTTATCACTGCCGCCGAAGTAATAGGGGGATTTCTCTCCGGCAGTTTGTCCCTGCTCTCGGACGCTCTTCATAATTTTAGTGATGGAATATCTATTATTATAAGTTACGCTGCAGTTAAACTTAGACACAAAGACAATTCCTTTAAACACACATTCGGATTAAAACGGGCGGAGATTCTTGCAGCGGTTATCAATGCGTCGGTTCTAATTGTTGTTTATGTTTTTATTTTTTTTGAAGCGCTTTCGAGATTTTCAAACCCATCGGCGATTGAACCGGGATTAATGACAATTGTTGCAGCAGTTGGTCTGGTTGCAAATATTGCGGGCACATTATTGTTGAAGAGAGATTCTGCCGGAAGTATGAATATTAAGTCGTCGTATTTGCATTTGTTAAGCGACGCGTTTTCTTCCGGGGCAATCATCATAGGCGGAATTGCAATTTATATATGGAAAAGTTATTGGGTCGATCCCGTGCTTACAATCCTGATCGGCTTTTATATTATGAAAGAGAGTTACGAAATTTTAAGCGGTGCAGTTCATGTTCTAATGGAAGGTGCACCGCCGGAAATTTCACTTAACGAAATCAAAGAAGTTGTTGAAAAATTTCATGAAGTAGACGACATTCACCATATTCATTTATGGACAGTAGGTGAAAACGACATTCATTTGGAAGCACATGTAAATGTAAATGATATGAAAATAAGCGAGAGCGACAAACTCCGGATGAAAATTGAGAAAATACTTCAGGATCATTTCAATATCACACATATCACCCTCCAGTTCGAATGCAACCAGTGCCTTGACGAAGGTTTGATCGGGCAGTATAAGTAAATTTTTTCTTACGGGAAGATTACTGCATACTATTTTATGCTTATAAACTCTCTACAAGGATTTAAACAATTTTCTATCATAACATAATTATAAAAATTTGACATCTCGTTAGAGTCCGTTAGGCTCTAACGGAGTCTAACGACTGCGATGTCGGTTCAGCTCAATGACCTTGTAGAGGTCCTATTATTGTAGAATATTTATAACCCAATTATTCCCAATCCTCGTAGAGGATTTATAAAGATTTTATGGGACACCCAAAAATAGTTTTCAAAGCATTGTTTTTCCTTAAAATCGTCATATATGAGCTAAAATTGGACGAATATATATGTTGCAACATAAGATGTTATAACGTATATTCGAATTGGTAATAATAATTCATTCAAAAAAGAGGAGAATCAAAATGAATAAATCAGGGTCAGATATTATAGAATTGGGGGCGGAAGTTGCCGGTGGTGCGGGAAAAACAATTGGATGGGATTTTGATAAAGCCCACTCAAAAATCGCTTTCAGGGTTAGACACATGGTAATTGCAGAAGTCGATGGATATTTCAAAGACTTCACCGGCAGTGTAACTACACAGGGCGAAGACTTTTCATCGGCACAAATTCAATTCACCGTAAATATTCCGTCTATATATACGGAAGAGGCGGATAGAGACACGCACTTAAAGTCGGACGACTTTTTTAATGCGGAAAAGTATCCGAACATGACATTTAAAAGTACTTCAATTGAAAAAGCCGGCGACAATAAATATAAACTGTTGGGCGATCTTACAATACGGGATGTGACAAAGCCGATTGAATTAGAAGTAGTTCTTAACGGGATTATCAAAGATCCGTGGGGAAATACGAGAGCCGGCTTTAAAATCACCGGGG
>CAZRIQ010000047.1:5117-10638 GCA_964600175.1 uncultured Melioribacter sp.
AAATAGATTTGACTACAACTTGAAGTGGAATGCTGCACTCGAAACCGGCGGTCTTGTTGTTAGCAAAGAAGTAAAGCTGGATCTTAATGTTGAACTTATTAAAAAATCATAATGAAGCTCGAAGAAGAGATAAAGCAAAGAAAATTTCGAAATGAATACCATAAACTGGCCGTGAATATTTTATATACTCACGGCTGGATTTCTAAAAAGCATATTCCTTTCATAAAGGAACATGATATTACTCCGGCTCAATACAATATCTTGAGAATTTTGCGGGGACAGTATCCTAATCCCGCACCGGTAGGCTTGTTGAAAGAAAGAATGCTCGATAAAATGTCTGATGCATCCAGGCTGGTCGATAGGCTGCTGGAAAAGAAATTAGTCGACAGAAAAATTTGTCCGAAAGACAGAAGGAAAGCCGATATTATTATAACCGATAAAGGTTTGGAACTGCTGAAGAAGATCGATGCGCTTGAAGAGAAATTTGATGCCGTTTTCGACAACTTGAGCGAAGCGGAAGTAAAAAAGTTAAACGATCTTTTGGATAAAATGCGCGGCTGATGAGTCTGTCAGAATATATTACTTGCTGTTTAAACTTTGCGCCTTCTTTGCGCACTTTGCGGTTTCTCTTTAAAAACATTTACCGCAAAGAACGCAAAGCTTACCAGCTATCTTGTTGGTAAGAGTCGCTAAGGACGCAAAGAAGAAATGATGCCCCGTACTTAAGCCCTAACATTGTTTGTGTAACAAGCATCAAGGAAAGGAATGAATTCAGTTGGAAAAAGAAATATTAGGTATACATCATATAACAGCTATCGCGGGAGATCCGCTGGCAAATTACGATTTCTACACAAAAACCATCGGGCTGAGGTTCGTTAAAAAAACCATCAACTTCGATGCGCCCGACACCTACCATTTTTATTACGGTGATGAAACCGGGACGCCCGGAACGATACTAACGTTTTTCCCGTTTGTAAATGCAAAACGCGGTAGGCGGGGAACCGGGGAAATCAATACAATCTCATTCAGCGTACCGCAAAAATCTTTTTCGTATTGGGTTAACCGGATAGCTCTTAAAGGAATTGATTTTGACGGACCAAACAAAAAATTTGGTTATGAGACTTTGAGTCTGCTCGATCCCGATGGTATGAAATTGGAAATTGTTGCTGACCCGGAGGCCGACAAAATAAAGGGCTGGTCAAACGGGGAAATACTCGAAGAACATTCGATTAGAAAATTTTTCGGTGTGCTGCTTTATTTGTCGGGTTTGTCTGCGAACGAAGAGTTAATTAATGATACAATGGGTATGAAGTTTATCTCTATAGAAGGAAAGACGAAACGTTATTCGGCAGGCGGAAACGCTTTTATAGATTTAACGGAAGATAAAACAGCTCCGTATGCAATTCAGAGTGCGGGATCGGTTCATCATATTGCATGGCGGACGTCGAACGATAAAGAACAGATTGAGTGGCGGGAGAAAATTTTAGAGAAAGGTTTATATCCAACCAAGGTAATAGATAGAAATTATTTTCATTCTGTTTACTTTCGAGAGCCGGGCGGGATACTGTTTGAAATTGCCACCGATCAACCGGGCTTTATGGTAGATGAAACGAAAGAGAATCTCGGCACAACTTTAAGGTTACCTGAATGGTTGGAATCGCAGAGAGAAAGAATCGAAAAAATCCTGCCGCCGTTGAAAACTTCATCGCTTGTTAACAAGAAAGAATAAAATAAGTGTTAACTTATCAATGAAATGTATGCTGTGGTCACCAAGAGATTTTATATAGGAATGGGACACACAGTCAATAAAGATGAAATTGATTTTGTGAATCAGTTAATAGAAGTGTTGTAGGGGCGTATGGCAATACGCATTAAATTGTAGGTCGAAACGTAGTTTCGACCATTGGATGATTTAGCAAATCTTAATAAATACAATTGTTGTTTCAGCCAGCCGGAATAAATGCCTGGACGGAATTCATACACCAATGAATGAATACACCATAGAGCATACATCGTACGGAATAAATACCGTAACCGCCGCCGATTGATACTGCAACAACGAGAACAACAGTCCCGGTAACTTGAATGAAACTAGTTTGCGACGAAGCAAGGTAGCGTGGATAATGGATAAGTCCGAACATTAACGCCGATAAGAGGATGCCCTTGCGGCGACCGAGCCCCGCAGTTAATCTTGCAAGCAGGAAACCCCTGAATACGAATTCTTCAAAGAAGATCGGGATAAGGAAAAAAATGGAGGAAAGCGTAAACAAATTTGCTAGGGCATTCGGAAGTATGTTTACTTTGCCTATAGTCAGAAGGTAAACGAGTATAGATAGAAAGCCCATTGCCGCCGAAATAGCCAAATGGAAAAAAAATCCCTTTTTCGGAATGAGGCATGTATCCAAACCTTGCTTTCTTTTTATCAAGACAGCTATTAACGGCAGCAGAAGAACAATCCATAGTAAAAGGGTATATATATGGGCTTTTATCGGTAGGTTATTGAGATCGTGGGCGGGTTTGAAAATTAACGATGCTGCTGTAACGATTACCGCGAAGAAAACGAATATATATAAAGCTGTACGGACTTCGGTCTGCGGTTTTTCGAATGATGGGAGAGGAGGTCTTTGCAGTTTGAAAACCACAAACATTACAATTGCGAGGGCAATGGGAATGAAGTATCCGACTATAACCGGTGCAGCGTTCATTTGTGCCTCCAATTCTGTTGAGTATTAATTGGATTATAGCAAAAGTCCAATCGTAATATTGTGTATAATTCTTTTAAAATCTATATGGGATTTTACTTTATTTTTTAAAGGGATGCAGAACGCTAGTTCTTTTTCTCCATTGCCTTAAACGCTACGGCAAACATCTGAATTTGTTTTATCATTGAACCAAGACCGTTTTTGCGGGTAGGTGATAAATGATTATCTATGCCGATCTCTTTCAAAAAACTTGGCGGGTTGTTTAAAATCTCATCGGGAGTTTCGCCAGAGTAAACTTTAATCAGGATCGAAATCAATCCTTTTACGATCATTGCATCGCTGTCGGCTTCGAAAAAGATTTTCCCATCCTCCAACTTTGCATTAATCCATAGCTGCGACTGGCAGTCGCTTATTTTATATTTGTCAGAACGGTATTCTTCGGCGAGCGGAGAAAGTTCTCTACCCATCTTTATAACCTGCTGGTATCTTTCTTCCCAATCGGTGAATTCCCCAAATTCTTTTACCAACTGTTCTTGTTTTTCTTTTATAGTCATTATCGTCAGATTTGTTTTCAGTTTGCGGAGACGAATAAACACCTTTAATTGTATTGCCGCTTATCGTTTTAAATGTATTATCTAACGGCAAAGTTCCGCAATGTGAACTTGATATGCAAGTTAATGCAAGTGCAAATATAAACGAATCACAATATTGTGTAAGTGACGCCCAACTGCAATGCTTCTTTAATCTGCGTCGTTGCAGATTGGTTCTTTTCATAAAGAACCGTATATGTAAAATTAACATTCAGCCATGAATTTATTTTTGCAGTTACTGTGTTATCCCAAAGGACATCCCACACGCTGATATGTTCGAACCGCGTGAATAGTCTCAGCTTGGAGTTCCAGACCACATTTGTATCGATTACGACTTGTGCGTCGGAAACCGATTCGATACCGGTTTCAAATTTGTAAGCCTCCAATTTTGTTGTGTTGGGATCGTCCGAATACTGCCTGAATTTGTTTGTGAATGTTTCTTGAAATGCCAGACCGAGTCTTGTTTTAAAACTCTTGAGCTTGTCGTATGTCAAACCGATACTTTGAGTAACGTAACCGGGATCAAAAAAATTGGCGCTCTCGATTCCGTCCGGATTGGTTTTGTAATCATAGCCTTTTGAGATTTGAGTACGGATGGTATTACTAACGTAAGGGTCGGCAATCCAGCCGGCTTTGTACGACAAAACTTTTTCCCAGTAGAAATCATTGTCTGTAGTTCTGTACGAATTGCCGCCGATTTTTGAGCGTCCGTAAGCACCTTTAAGCTCACTGTTAAAATTCCAATCGCCCCAGCCTTTCGATAACTTAAAATCGCCGAGCAGCGACCACGCGATTGAGTTATCGCCGCCCTTAACCCAGTTGCTGAAAGCGATTTGATTTATGTTTAATCCGGTTGTAAGTGTAGGAATCCAATCTGTATTAACTGAATCCTTTTTGGCGTCCTGTGCAAAAAGGCTTGTACTGATTATGATCAAAAGGAGAAGAAGAGATTTTTTCATTACAGCTCCGTGTTTTCATGATTTTGATTTACTAAAATAATTATTCTCCGGTACTTTATTATTTACAATGATTTGATTTTTTGTTTTTATGGAACATTATTTTGACTAAACCGTTAAATTGTAGCAATTCTACAGCATCTCTTTAAATTATGGAGGAAATATAGATGCAAGACTTAATATTGTTCTCGGTAACCGTGGCAATGGGTTTCTTTGCAATTATGAATCCGATAGGCAACATGCCGATTTTTATCGGGCTTGTTGACGGAATCGAAAGACAGGAACAGAAGAGAATTGCAAAGAAGTCCGTGCTGGCAGCATTTGTAATTGTTACAGTCTTCACCGTTTTCGGCGGACTCATTTTCAAATTGTTCGGATTATCGCTACCCGCATTTCAAATCGGTGGCGGCATTTTAATTTTTGTGGTCGGCTACCAATTGCTGAACGGCAAAGAATCGACAGTTCATCACCCCTCGTCGGAAGAGAAACTGAGCGATAAATCGACCAACGAAGACATTGCAATCTCACCGTTGGCAATTCCTATCCTGGCGGGTCCCGGCACAATTTCTACAGCAATGAACTTTGCCGGTTCGGGTTCATCTGTTACTCGCATTTCGGCAATCATTGTAATTTTTGGATTGATGTGTCTTATAACCTATTTCTTTTTCGTTTTTGGGGAAAAGATCGTTTCTCATATAAAGAAAGGAATTTTGAAAGTCGTTACCAGGATGATGGGATTGATTATTATTATCATTTCGGTTCAAATGGTTATAGAGGGAATACACAATACTTCAAGATTGTTTATGTGATTCTGATTTTTGTAGAAATTTTTCCCCGCTGAAATTTGAAATTGACTTGTCAATAAAATTACATTGCAAGTTCAGTTTTGAACGGATGAATTTTCGATGAATAAATTTGAATTAGTATCGAATTACCAGCCCGCGGGCGACCAGCCGAGAGCCATACAAGAACTTGTGAACGGTTTGAAAGAGAATCAAAAGCACCAGGTTTTGCTTGGGGTTACCGGGAGCGGCAAGACTTATACAATGTCCCACGTAATAAAAGAATTCAACAAACCGACGCTTATCATTTCGCACAACAAAACTCTTGCGGCACAGCTTTATTCCGAGTTCAAAGGTTTCTTCCCGAACAACGCCGTCGAATTTTTTATCAGTTATTACGATTACTACCAGCCCGAAGCGTACGTTGTAAAACGCGATCTCTACATTGAAAAAGATTTTTCTGTTAACGAAGAAATAGACAGGCTTCGGCT
>CAZRIQ010000048.1:0-10408 GCA_964600175.1 uncultured Melioribacter sp.
TCATAACGACAGGTTTGAATTTTCCATATCCTTCTACCGGACTTAAATCTATAACAAAGATCGACTCTTTATGACCGACCTGGTTTGCCGCAAGCCCTACACCGTTGGCATTGCGCATTGTTTCGAACATGTTTCTTATACTCAAAATAATTTCATCGTCAACCTTGTCTACCTTCTTGGTCTTCTGCCTGAGTATTTTATCGCCATAAACTGTGATCGGTATTATAGACATTTTTTTATTACTCTCCTCCCGGTTCTACCGGAATTTGTTCCGCACTTAAATCTTTATATAAGGAAACTTCGGTTGAGCAGAATAACATCCTAATATAGAGTCGAAAAATAATCAACATTTGCTGAAGAACAAAAAGCAGAATCAAAAAATAGAACGGCGTCCGCGGGATTTCCTTCCCTACAAGGTTATAAATTATTACCCCAATCGCGCCTAAGACTGCAACGACCAGGAATATAATAAATACATTGTTAAAATTTTTCCTCAGAAAAACAATTGTTTTATAAATCTCTTTGATAACCTTAGTTCTGTCATAAATCGCAAGCGCTACTTTTGAATAATCCGAAATGAGTGTTGTTATTCCTATTAAGAAGATTAGCAAAATATACCTTAGTGATCTAAGAATGAATTCGCCCATTACGTCTTCGGAATTTTTGAAAAATAATGAAACAAGATTTCCAAGCCAATCGTTGATTTTAAAAGCGAGTGCAAAGAAAACAAGCGAAACGAGAAGAACTTTTGTAAATCTGTAAAAATATTTAACCCCGCCGTAGAAGAAATCCACAAAATGATTTTTCTTTGGTGTATTGAAAATTGAAATCAAACCGCCCATAAAAAATGTTTGTATCAAAGCGTAAAACCCAACGAGGAAATAAATGCTCATCGGCATCTGTTCAATCTCAAGCCTATAAATATTCTGAAACTGAACAAACCATGTGTAGTCAAAACCATGCGCTAATTTGTCGCTGAGAAGCGAACGACCGAGACTATCGAAAAGAATATTATAGATAGGAGCAGTTAGAACCAACGCAACCACAGCATTGAATGACCAAAAAAGTATTACAAACTTGCTGTTGTAAAAAACATCTCTTACGCCGTTAGTTAATACATTTTTCATAAATTATCCAATGCTTCCAAAAATCATTAAAGCGTTTTGAATCCAAAAGAACCATCGCACAGCGAGTGAAATTGAAGCCGCATGTTGTGGTTCCAATGTATAGGAATTGTTCGCGAAATTTATATCGAGCATACCTTTCCGTTTAGGATCAATCTCGGCAGCTATCACTTTGTTTTTGGTAAAGAAAGTGAAGACGTGCCAGTTCTCATTTTTATCCCACTGCCGGTACAACGTATCTTTATCGGTAATTAGCGCAACGTCATTTTTAAAGAATCCGTCACCGTCTTTCTCGGCAAAAACTTGATAGGTGTTGTCTCCAACTTTATTGACAGCTTTAATTTTATAATCGTATTCATGAGCGTTTTTATAAAATTCATTGAAGAACCAACTCATATCTTCACCGGCATCGGCTTGAACTACGTTTATAAAATCCTGTGCCTTCGGATGCTGGAACTTAAACTCGTTGTAATAGTTGTGCAAAATTTCCATCATTTTATCGTAACCGAGATATCTCTCAAGCGATTCCAAAACCAACTGCGGCTTATGATATGAATTGATCACATACGACAATCGTGTCGGCAGCAGGTACGATTTATCTGCGAGCGTTCCAATTTTTATGTTGTAATAGTATCCTGCCAGCCTATCAGCCGATTCGGGAATTTTAATATCGGCAAGAGTGTAGATAATCGGTATTTCATTATACGAAAGGAAGTTCAAACCGAATACCGGTACATAAGAAGCAAATTTAAAATTAGCCAATTGATCATCGTAATAATGGTATATTATTTTTGTTGAGATGTAGGAAGTAAAACCTTCGTCGAGCCAGGCTTCATACACTTCGTTTGTAGCAATAAGTCCGTAAAAAAACTGATGCGAGAATTCATGCGCAGTTACATATTCCGGTTCGTGCGTTTCAATAGGTGAAAACAATTCCGCACTTACAGTAAAGAGTGTCGGGTATTCCATCCCTCCCGCGGCACACGTACGCGGCACATCGACGAGCGTAACCTCCTTGTAAGGATAAATCCCGATGTGCTCCTCAAAATATTGCAGGCAATTTTTAACCGTTGCAAAGTAACGGTCAAAGTACTTTTCGCGTTCCGGTTGAACGAAAGCTTTAATTAGAATTTCGCTGCCGTCTTTGCGTTTGTAAATCTCATCGCGGTAAAGAATATCGTCGGTAGTAAACCAAACAAAATCGTGAACTCCGGCTTGCACATAATTATAAGTTACTTTGCCGTCTAATTCTGTTTTTGATGCGACGGTGCCGGTGGCGCCTACGATATAATCTTCCGGCACAGTTATATTAACCGAGTAATCGCCGAAGTCGGAGAAAAAATTTGTGTAAGGATGGAATTGGCTGCAAATCCATTTACCGTTTTCAAACACACCGACTTTGGGAAACCATTGCGAAACAAAATAAAAATTTCTGCCGCGAGCATAGCCCAATCTTTTTAAAGATTGAGGAATCTTCATCGTATAGTGAAAATAAATTTTTACCGAATCGCCGGGATTAACCGGTTCACTTAAAATTGTCTTGGCAACGGTACTATCGTAAGGATCGTATACTTCCGGCATGAAATAAACAAGCACAGCGGGCACATCGTCAACCTTGAATTCTTTAACATCAATTTCAGTTTCGTTTATTTTTTGAATATTCCATCCGGAAGCGAATAAAGTTCTTCTGCTTTTATATGCGTTGGCATAGAAATGAAATTGAATTTCACTTGTAGGGAATGACGTATTGTTGATCCAAACAATAATTTCCTGAACGTCTATTGTTTTAGTATCACGGTTGAAATCGACATTCATGTTGTAATTTGCTGTTTTGGAATAACTGTTCAACTCACTTTTTAACAGTCCTTTGCTATATTCCCCCTGGGGATTTTTGGTTTGATTTAAAACATAGGATTTATTCTCAGAGATATAGATGAGAAAGGATAAAACTATAAGTAAAGATATTGATACGGTAGTTTTCACGAATTGAAGTTAAATAAATGGATTTTGTTATTCAATTAAATTGGATATGTAGGGTCGGGGTAATCCCGACCCAACTAGTTTAACAAAAAACCCCGCACATGGCGGGGCTTTAAGAACGCTTTTATCAGCGGTTACTTTATTTCGATACTTCTCGGTTTTACTCTCTCATGCTTAGGAAGTTTTACTTTGAGCAGCCCGTCTTCAAGTTTGGCATCTATCTGGTTTGCATCGATGTTATCGGAAATCTTGAACCTTCTATAGAAATTACCGGTTTCAGTTTCCTTCAAGATGAATTTCTTTTTCACGGGTTCATCAAAATTGATCCTGCCCATTACTACCAGGTGTCCGTCTTCCAGCTTTACTTTTACATCGTCTTTGGCAACGCCCGGCATTTGAGCTGTTAAGAAAAAATCATCCGTTGTTTCATATATATCTATTAACGGAGCAATCCAGGATTCCTGTTCGAGAGCTTCCTCCCATGTCCGCTTTTTTACTTCTGTTGCTTCTGTCATTTTACTACTCCTTTTAATTTACTTATACGTACAATAAATTATTATCAAATTCTTGATCTCCCATCCTATCTCCCCTCGCCAGAGTTCGGCGAAGTCTGACGACCTTTGGGGAAGAAAAAGAGGGGGCTTTTACTTTTTATCGTCGTCGTCAACTACTTCATATGATGCATCTTGAACATCTTTATCATCCTTCTTTTCAGAAGTTTGCTGCTGCGCTTCCGGACCGGCTTGTCCGCCATCCGTCTGAGCTCCGGGCTCCTGTCCCTGTGCACCGGCTTGCTGATAAAGATTCTGTGCTATCTCATTCCATACTTTTGTTAATCCTTCGGTAGTCGATTTTATTCTTTCCGTATCATTTGTCTTCAACGCATCCTCAACTTTTGCAATTTCACTTTCAAGTCTGCCTTTTGCATCTGCAGGCATCTTATCGCCCATTTCCTGAATCTGTTTCTTTGTCTGGAATACAAGATTATCAGCATTATTTTTAATTTCTACAGCTTCCTTTTTCTTCTTATCGTCGGCAGCGTGTTCCTTTGCCTGCTGTTTCATTTTTTCAATCTCATCTTTATTTAAGCCGCTCGATGAAGTAATCCTAATGCTCTGTTCTTTGCTTGTCGCTTTGTCTTTAGCTGCAACGTGCAATATTCCGTTTGCATCTATATCGAATGTAACTTCTATTTGCGGAATGCCGCGCGGTGCCGGTGGAATACCATCCAAATGGAATTTTCCAAGAGTCCTGTTATCGGCTGCCATCGGTCTTTCGCCTTGAAGAATATGAATCTCTACAGAAGGCTGGCTATCTGCTGCCGTCGAAAAAACTTCACTCTTCTTTGTAGGAATTGTTGTGTTAGCTTGAATAAGAGTTGTCATTACACCACCAAGAGTTTCTATACCAAGAGAAAGTGGGGTTACATCGAGTAATAATACATCCTTAACATCACCGGCTAATACGCCACCTTGAATTGCAGCACCAACCGCAACAACTTCATCCGGGTTAACACCTTTGTGCGGTTCTTTCTCAAATAACTTTTTAACCAATTCCTGCACTTTCGGTATTCTTGTCGAACCGCCGACGAGAATTACTTCATCAATTTGAGATGCAGTAACACCGGCATCTTTTATTGCTTTTTCACACGGTCCAACAGTTCTTTGGAATAGGTCGTCTACCAATTGTTCGAACTTTGCACGAGTAATCATAAGGTTCAGATGTTTCGGCCCGTCCTGAGTAGCAGTAATAAACGGAAGATTAACGTCCGTCTGCATTGAAGACGATAATTCAATTTTCGCTTTCTCCGCAGCTTCTTTCAATCTCTGAAGCGCCATTGCATCTTTGCGTAAATCTATTCCTTCCTGCTTTTGAAATTCATCAGCAAGGTAATCAATCAATCTCTGGTCAAAATCATCGCCGCCGAGGTGAGTATCGCCGTTTGTAGATTTAACTTCGAAAACTCCTTCGCCAATTTGAAGTACCGATATATCAAAAGTACCGCCGCCAAGATCATAAACTGCAATGATCTGATCCTTGTGCTTTTTATCTAATCCGTAAGCCAACGCTGCCGCGGTAGGTTCGTTAATTATTCTTTTAACATGCAGCCCGGCAATTTCACCGGCATCTTTTGTTGCCTGGCGCTGCGCATCGTTAAAATATGCCGGAACCGTAATCACAGCTTCTGTTATTTCTTGACCAACATAATCTTCCGCGGTTTTCTTCATTTTTTGGAGCACCATCGCCGATATTTCCGGCGGAGAATACAATCTATCTACAATTTTCACTCTTGCTGAGCCGTTATCGCCGGATACAACTTCGTAAGGCACTTCCTTTAATTCTCGCCCAACTTCATCCAATCTTCTTCCCATGAATCTCTTGATTGAAAAAATTGTATTCTTAGGATTAGTTACTGCCTGTCTCTTTGCCGGCTGACCAACTAATCTTTCCGACGTCTTAGTAAATGCTACTACGGATGGAGTTGTCCTTCCACCCTCAGAATTTGGAATTACAACCGGATCGTTTCCTTCCATCACTGCAACGCATGAATTGGTAGTCCCTAAATCAATGCCAATTATTTTTCCCATTATTACTTCTCCTTTCGAATTAAAATTTTATTATTACTTAACTTCTATTGTTTTTTCTAAATCTTGTTCCTCAATTAATTTTGGAGCCGTTATTTCCAGAACCCCATCCGCAAATTTTGCTTCAATTTTGGTTGAATCGATATTTCCCGGCAAAGTAAAATCCCGCTTAAAACTTCCAAAAACTCTCTCCTGACAAAAAATTTCATTTTCTTTCGTGTCAACATCGTTTTTCTTTTCACCTTCTACGGTCAAAATGTTATCTTGCACTGTGATTTTAATTTTGTCTTTTTTTACCCCGGGAAGTTCTAAAAATAATTTTAGGCTACTATTGCAGCCAACAATATCCGTTCTTGGGGTCAGTTTTTCAACAACAGAATTATCGACGGACAAATTAGATAAATAATCTTGAACTTTTCGTTCAAAATTTTCAAGTTCTTTTAACGGTTCGATTTTAATGAATGTCATTGTTTCACCATTTATTGAATAATACGTATCTATTAAACAATAGTAATGCCAGACCGAGAATCGGCTTAACTGGTTATATCTAAATGAGTTAGCGGGAGACTTCAGCTTTAGAAAAAGTAAGCAATATTGTCCGATAAACAATGCTTTGTAAGGTTTTCATGATTATTTGTCTAATATCTTGTCAAAAAGGAAGATACCACGATGAAACTCGAGGGGAACTTGTTTAATATTGAAGAATTTGACATCAAGCTCGATACGGATTTCTTAGGACGAAATTTTATTTATTGTGATGAAGTCGATTCGACGAACAAACTGCTTCTTGAAAGTAAGGAATTTAGTCAAAACGGAACGGTCATTTTAGCAGAACATCAGACCGAAGGTAAAGGAAGAAGGGGTCGTGAATGGGTAAGCAATAGCGGGCAGAATTTAACTTTTTCAATTCTGGTAAAAGATTTTACCCACGGGAAGCGAGTCAACCTAATCAACCTTGCAGCGTCGCTTGCCGTTGCGCATTCAATTGAAAATCTCTACCAGTTGAAAGTGGAACTGAAATGGCCCAACGATGTTTTAATCCGGAATAAGAAGACTGCCGGTATTTTGGTAGAATCGATTTCTAAAGGGAATAAAATTGAACGATTCGTTATAGGACTCGGTGTGAACGTAAACCAAACAAATTTCCAGGGTAAGTTTGAAATTTCCCCAACGTCAATTCGCAAAGAGTTCAAAGAAATTGTAAGCAGGGAAAGACTACTAAGCGAAATACTAAATAATTATGAAGCTCTCTTCGACGGCATAAAATACGAGCCGGGAAAAATTTTAGCCGATTGTAAATTAAAGTGTAAAATGCTGGGTGAAAAATTAAAAATAATCGACGGTGACAACGTGAAATTTGGGATATTCGATGATCTTGACGACAATGGATTTTTAATACTGAAACAAAAAGACAAAGTGGAAAAAATTCACTTCGGAGATGTTAGTTTAAGATGATTCTCCTTGCGTGCGATATCGGGAATAATTATCTAAAATTAGGATTTTACAAAAAAAATGAATTATTTAACTATTTTAGAACTCCAACAGAAGATTTCAGCGTTCACTTCCTCAAAGACCATGAGTTTGACGATGTAGCATTTTCATCAGTAGTGCCGGAATCATCTAAAACACTCTCCGAGTTTATCCAAAAAAACTTTGGCTTAAGTCCGTTGATAATCAGCTCATCAACTAAGTTTAATCTGGAAATCGATTACGATACACCGAACACTTTGGGAATAGACAGAATTTGCGGCGTTGAAGGAGCATTCGCAATTTATTGTTCTAAAAACGACAGAAAAAAGCTGAAGAAGAGCGAGGCAATCATTACGGTCGATCTTGGAACTGCAACAACAGTCAACATTGTAGAATACCCGAGAAATTTTACCGGCGGCGCAATACTTCCCGGCATAAAAATGATGTCAAACACCCTAAACGAAAGTACTGCCCAACTGCCCATCGTAGATATGAAAGATTATGAAGGAGTGGTTGGCAAATCGACTAACTCATCTATCGTAAGCGGGATAATAAATGCTACAGTAGGCGGTATCGAAAAAATTGTTAACACTTTCAAGAAAGAAAAGAATATAAAAGTTGTTCACACCTTTTTAACCGGCGGCAATGCTGCATATATCAAGAAGAGACTTGATATCAAAAATAGCTTTGTTGAAGATCTTGTTTTACGCGGAGTTAAAGCTGTCTACGAAAGGAACCGTTGATGCGTAAAGTGTATTTTGATAACGCCGCTACATCACCGGTTCATCCAAAAGTTGTTGAGAAAATGCTCCCTTTTCTTAAAGAAGAATTCGGAAATCCTTCCTCAATTCACTCGTTTGGAAGAAAGACTAGGGTTGCAATTGAAGAAGCCCGTGAGACTGTCGCCGAATTTATCAATGCAAAACCGGCAGAGATTTACTTTACAAGCGGCGGTACTGAAGCTAACAATTTTGCCGTTTTTGGGATTGCAAAAACCGAATATGCCGAATCCGGGCGTAACAAGATCATTACGACAAAAGTTGAACATCATTGTGTAATGGACGCTTTCCATGAATTGGAAAAACAAGGTTTCACTTCCATATTTTCAAACGTAGATGAACACACGAACACAAATATTCCCGATTTCAAAAAAAGTTTAACCGAGAAAACTTCTCTCGTTAGCGTTATTCACGTAAATAACGAAACAGGTTCGATAAACGATATTAAATCAATCTGTGAGATTGCAAAAGAAAACGGTACTTACTTCCACACCGATGCAGTTCAGAGTTTCGGTAAAATTTCTATCGACGTTAAACAATTGGGGATCGACTCACTTGCAGCATCAGGCCATAAAATAAATGGCCCGAAAGGAACCGGCATTCTTTATGTTAAAACCGGCACTCCCATTTCACCAATGATTTTCGGGGGTTCGCAGGAACGCAACAGACGAGGAGGGACGGAGAACGTAGCAGGTATTATAGGGTTTGCAGAAGCAATAAAGATTAAAAAAGAATCAAGACAAGATGATTACTCCCACATAGAAAAATTACGTAAACACTTTATAAACGGAATTAAATCGATCGACAAAAACGGGTTTAACATAAACGGAGACGACAAGAATTTCCCGTATATATTGAGTATCACGTTCAACTCACAATATTATAAGAACGATTCAGAATCAATGCTGATGTATCTTGATATAAACGGCGTTGCCGCTTCTAACGGTTCGGCTTGTACATCGGGTACATTGAAACCATCCTACGTAATATTAAACAGCGGCAAAACCGTAGAAGATGCAAACGGAACAATTAGATTCTCTTTCGGTGTGCAAAATACTTTTGATGAAGTTGATTATGTTCTTGAAGTGATTAAAAAAATGACTACGAAATTTAAGAGATGATCTACACAGTTATTAAAACGTTGTCAATCAATCTTGCTGAACCGATGCGGCAGGCAATTAAAATATAGTAACTCGCTCCATCCTTGATCTCATTAATAATCGAGAAAGAATTTGATTCAACAATTTCAATATAGTCTGCTTTAGATGAATCGATAGAATTAATTATCTGTTTCATTTCGGCAACAATCTTTTGTTTATCTCTTTCGCCGTTCTTGACTAATTCTTCTGCAAAACGTAAAGAGTTGTAGAGTACTAATGCATCTTTCCGTTCTTTTTCATTTATGTAAATGTTTCTGGAACTCATCGCAAGACCGTCGCTTTCACGCACAATCGGCTCAATGCAAATTTCAATATCCATCTTCAAGTCTTTTACCATTTGTTTAATTACCGATGCCTGCTGTGCATCTTTCTGTCCGAAAAATGCAACGTCCGGTTTAACAGCATTAAACAGTATAGCTACTATTGTCGTAACTCCCTTAAAATACGTCGGCCTAAATGTACCTTCCAAAATTTTAGTTATATTTTCAACATTGACATGGGTTTGAAAATCAGCCGGATAAATTTCACTTTCGTCCGGATAAAAAATAACATCCGCCCCAAGCGAATCCAACAGTTTCTTATCTCTCTCAAAATCTCTCGGGTACTCCATTAAATCTTCACTGGGTGCAAACTGGGTTGGATTTACAAAAACGGAAATTACTGTTACATCCGAATCCTGTTTTGACCTTTTTACCAGCGATAAATGACCTTCATGCAAGAATCCCATTGTAGGGACAAACCCGATCTTCTTCCCTTCTTTTTTCCGAGAAGAGGAAAATTCGTGCATCTCCTTTATCGTTGTAATAATGTGGACGGACATTTATTCCAACTATGAAAGATATTCTACTAAAAGGGAGAGTTGTTCTTTAAGTTGTTTTCTACTTACAATAAAATCAATAAAGCCGTTCTCAAGCAGAAACTCCGATCTTTGGAAACCTTCCGGCAAATCCCTTCCGATAGTTTGTTTAATTACTCTCGGTCCGGCAAAGCCGATTAAAGCTTTTGGTTCGGCAACAATAACATCACCGAGCATAGCATAACTTGCCGTAACACCGCCGGTTGTGGGATCGGTTAAGACAGATATAAAAGGAATTTTAGCTTCCGATAATTGAGCAAGTCTTGTACTTGTTTTTCCCATCTGCATCAAAGAAAAAGCCCCTTCCATCATTCTTGCACCGCCGCTTTGGCTTATAATTATAAGCGGGATTTTATTTTTGTACGCTTGATCAATTGCACGAGCAATTTTTTCTCCGACAACCGAACCCATACTTCCACCGATAAAACCAAAATCCATACAAGCAAAGGCAACT
>CAZRIQ010000049.1:0-10155 GCA_964600175.1 uncultured Melioribacter sp.
AGTTTTTTATTAAATTTTCTCCCTCGGGTGTAAGAATAGATTCAGGATGAAATTGAATTCCTTCTATCGGAAAATTTTTATGACGCACTCCCATAATTACTCCTTCATCGGTTTCCGATGTTATCGTCAGTTCGTCGGGCAAAGTTTCCCGGTCAACTACAAGAGAATGATACCTGCCTGCTTGAAAACTTTGGGGAAGATTTTTGTAAATAGTTTTCCCATCGTGTTTGATCAAAGAAGTCTTGCCGTGCATTAAGGAAGGGGCTCCGATAACTTTTCCTCCGAATGAAACTCCAATTCCCTGGTGTCCCAAACATACGCCGAGAACAGGCGTCTTCTTTCCACATTCTTTTATAACCTCGAGTGATACTTTTGTATCCTCAGGTTTACCCGGTCCGGGCGATATAACAATTTTATCCGGTTTTAACGAACCGATTTCATCGATCGATGTTTTATCATTCCTTCTCACTACAACGTTGCCGGTTAGTTTACCGAGAAGCTGTACAAGATTAAAAGTGAACGAATCGTAATTGTCAATTACCAGTATCTTCATCAATTACCTCTGCATATTTAAGTGCATTTAATAAAGCCGCCGATTTGTTGTTTATCTCTTTGAGTTCAAGTTCCGGTTTGCTGTCGGCAACCAGACCTGCACCGGCTTGCCAATAAATTTTTTCTCCCTTTGCAAACATTGTTCTGATCGCAATACACATATCAAGATTTCCTTTGAAATCAATATAACCAACTGCACCTGCATAAACACCGCGACGTAAATTTTCGTAATCGTTCAGTAATTGAATCGCCCTAATCTTCGGTGCACCTGAAACTGTCCCAGCCGGGAAACTTGCTTTGAGTGCATCGATACAATTTTTATCGTCTTCAAGATTTCCTTCGACACGGGATACGATATGCATTACATGTGAGAACCTATGAATGCTCATATTCTCGGTTACTTCGACACTGCCGTATTTGCAGACTCTTCCTAAATCGTTACGGGCAAGGTCAACCAGCATTACATGTTCGGCAATCTCTTTTGGATCATCGTAAAGTTCTTTTTCGATTTCGAGGTCTTCAGTTTGATCTTTTCCTCGTCTTCGTGTTCCGGCAATTGGAAGAATCGTTGCACGCTTGTTTTTTACTTTGAGTAAATCTTCCGGCGATGTGCCGATAACACTTAAATCGTTTTCAAATTCCATGAAGTACATGTAGGGCGAAGGATTGATAATTCTTAGCGCACGGTAAACATTTATAAGATCACCTTTGAAATTGGTAGAAAATCTTTTGGAAAGTACAATTTGGAAAACGTCTCCTTCGAAAATATTGTTTTTACATTTTTCTACGGATTCGTAAAATTTTTCTTTGTCGAAACCGTTGTCAAAATTTTGTGATGCGGAGAATTTAAGACCATCATGGAACGGAGAGTTCAATTGTGAGTGTAATTTATGCAAGTCGGCTTTCGCATTGTTGTATGCTTTTTGGATATCCGTGTTCCCATTTATGTTTACATTTTTTATAAGAATGATTTGATGCTTGTAATGATCGAATGCAATCAAAGTATCGTAGATACCGAAAATAGAATCGGGTATGTCAATTTGTTTTTCTCCGGTAAACTTAATTACGTCTTCAATTAGTGCGACATTTTCGTAGCCGAGGTAGCCAACAATACCGCCGGTGAAGTCGGGCAGTTCATCAATTTTGGGATCTTTGGATTTTGAAATTTCTTCGGAGAGGTAATCGAAAATGTTTTTCTTTATAGTAGTGGTTTGATTCGATTCAATGACGGTAAGCTGTTCGCCCTCATTCATAAAAACCTTAGAAGGATTTTTGCTTATGAATGAATAACGAGCAAGTCTGCCTATGCCTTCTACAGATTCCAGCAGGAAGCTGTTCGATCCTTTCTCCCGAATTTTCAGATAAGCCAAAACAGGAGTTAAGAGATCGGCAGTTATCGTTTCATAAACCGGAATCTTATTATAAGTTTTTGATAACTCTTTGAATCTTTCAAAATCCATTTTTTCCTCTTTTTCTTAGCGTTCTTTGCTTATTCTTTGCTTTGCACTGTTATAATTAGGCTCTTTGCGGTTAAAGCTTTACCGCAAAGGACGCAAAGAAAAGATTACGCAAAGTGTTTAAAACAAAAAACCCTTCCCGGTGAATTCAAGAAGGGTCTTAAAACTTTATTACATATTATTCTAATTCACCGGGAACTCGTATTTATCCGTACGCCACCACCATGCCCAGCCGGTTAACGAATTTAAGTAATATATTTTATTTTCTGATTTCATTTGCTGCAAAGATAACTTTCATAACCGGTCAAGTCAAGAAACTTCTCAAATATTGTGAAAAAAATCAGCGATCATGGGCTTTATTCAATTAACCGAAGAGTTATTGCTCTTTTATTAAAAAGTAACTTTCTCTATATTTGTCACACATTTTTGAGATAAATAAAGAAAATATCCCCTATAGTTTGAAGCCTATTAAATTGGAAAACGTCAAAGTCACACAATTCCCAAACGGAATTAAAGTTATAACCGAAAAGATAACACACGTAAAATCTTTCTCGCTCGGGTTTTGGTTTAATGTGGGCTCGCGAAATGAAACCGTGGAAAATAACGGTATAAGTCATTTCATTGAGCACATGCTGTTTAAGGGAACCAAGAAAAGATCTGCAAAAAAAATTGCCGAGGATATAGAATCTCTCGGCGGATATTTAAACGCTTTCACTTCCAAAGAACATACATGTTTTTACGGAAGAGGATTGAGCCAGCACATCGAGAAAACATTTGAAGTTCTTGCCGATATGGTTCAAAATCCTTTATTCAAACAATCGGACATCAACAAAGAAGCATCCGTTGTAATTGACGAACTTTACGACATCGAAGATAATCCAGAGGAGTTGATATTCGATAAATTTGAAACCAACATTTTTAACGGGAACTCGCTGGGGTTACCGATCATTGGAACGGAAAAGAACTTAAAAAGATTCAAGCAAGCCGATCTTTTCAAATACATAAGTGAAAACTACACTTTCAATAATCTTTATATAGTTGCGAGCGGGCTGATTGAACATGAGGACATCGTCAACTTTGCAAAAAAGTATTTTAAGAAAGATTTGGGTTCGGCTGATAGAAACTCTTCGAAAATAAAATTGAATGGCAGTAAGGACTTGTATGTTTATAAAGAAACGCAGCAATCCCACGTGATTATAGGAAAAACCACTTACGGTTTTAACAATAAAAAGAGAATTGCCGTGAGTGTGCTTTCACATATTTTGGGTGAAGGAAGCAGTTCGAGATTATTTCAAAGTGTGCGCGAGAAGAATGGAATCGCTTATCAAATAAATACTTTTCTTAATTCGTTTTACGATGTTTCAACTTTCGGTGTTTATTATTCAACCAACGACAAATTAGTTGAGAAAGCGTTTAACTTAATTCAAAGTGAATTTAAGAAGTTAAAAACAAAGAAAGTTTCCGAGAAAGAACTTAAGAAAGCAAAAGAGTATTTAATTGGCAACATACTCATGAGTTTGGAAAGCACAACGAACAGGATGATCCGTATAGGTCAATCGATGATTTACTTCAATAAAGTCAGGTCGGTTAATGAAACTGTGAAGCAGATTGACAAAATTACGGGAGACGATATTTTAGAATTATCCAATCAATTATTTGAAAATACTTCGTTAAAAAAAGTAATTTTGAGTTCGAAGAATTTGTTGCTTCAAAAAGTAGCGTAACGGGAAGGATGAACAATGCCTAAAATTACAATCGACGGTAAGGAATTTGAGTTTAAGCAAGGTCAAACAATAATAGAAGTTGCATGTGAAAACGGGATTTCGATTCCACATTTCTGCTGGCATCCGAAGTTGTCCATTTCAGGTAACTGCCGTGTTTGCCTCGTTGAAGTTGAAAAAATGCCTAAGCTTGTAATTGCCTGTTCAACTCTCGCTGCAGATGGGATGTCGATTCATACGCAATCTGAAAAAACTCTTGAAGCAAGAAACGCCGTAATGGAATTTTTGTTGATTAACCATCCGCTCGACTGCCCGATTTGCGACGAAGCCGGTGAGTGCAAACTTCAAGATTATGCTTATAAACATGGAAAAGGTGAAAGCCGGTTCGAAGAAATTAAAATGAGAAAAGAAAAAAGAATTTCGCTCGGACCAAGAATCATGTTCGATGCCGAAAGATGTATTTCCTGCTCAAGATGTATTAGGTTTTCAGATGAAATTGCAAAAGAGAATCAGCTTACGTTTGTTCAACGAGGTGATAGAGTAACTATAAACTCTTTCGAAGATGAAGGATTCAATAATCCTTACACACTTAATACAGTTGATATTTGTCCGGTCGGTGCGCTCACAAGTAAAGATTTTAGATTCAAATCGCGTGTATGGGAATTGTCTCATACGAACTCTGTCTGCATTGGCTGTGCAAGGGGATGCAACACGGAAATTTGGGTTCGCAATAATCAAGTTATGAGATTAACGCCGCGCAAGAACGAAGAAGTAAATAGTCACTGGATGTGCGACCACGGAAGATCGAATACATTCAGATTTGTAAATACGGAAAACAGGGTAGACGGAACGTTCATCCGTAAAGAAGGAAATCTTGAAAAAGTTGAGTGGGAAACAGCAATCAAACAAGCAGCAAAGAGGTTGAAAGAATTTAAGAGCTCTGAAATTGCGTTTGCCGGTTCCGCATTTGCAACTGTCGAAGACAATTATATTTTCGCGAAGCTTGCCAAATCTCTTGGAGTTACAAATTTGGATTTTGTAAGACATGTTATTCCCGATGATCAAGATGATATTCTAATTAGAGAAGATAAAACTCCGAACTCACTTGGTGCGGAGTTAGCCGGAATAAAGCCAGGCGGCAGCGGGTTGAACATCGATAAAATTATTGAAGGGATTAAGAACAAAAAAGTAAAAGCCCTTTTTGTGATAGAAGATGATATAGCTTCATTAAGTCCCGAAGTTGAAGAAGCGTTAACCAAATTGGATCTCTTGATAGTCGCCGCTTCAAATCAAAATAAAACGACTGCACTTGCAGACATATTATTCCCGGCTTCAACATACGCAGAAAAGCACGGAGCTTTTGTGAACTTCGAGGGAAGGATTCAGAGAATCAGACCTGCTGTTTCTACAACCGAATTAGATAGGGCATTGGATGGTATGTCAATGAGCAGATGGGACAAGTTCGGTTCAAAGTTCGATAGGTGGATGCAAGGACATAAGTACGATGCAAAACCGAGCTGGAAAATTTTAACTTTGATTGGAATTGAACTGGGAATGAAACTTAAATATCAGATGGCGGAAGAAGTTTTTGCAGATTTGTCGGCGACGAATGAAGCTTTCAAAGGATTAGATTACGATGCGGTAGGCGATTCAGGAATCCAGGTAAAAGTGAAAATTAAAGAATCGACTTTAGCTTAAGCGGAGACTTTTCAATAATGAACATTACGGAAATTATTGTTATTACTTTAATTAAGATTGTCATTGTAATATTGATGATTCTTATTTCGGTAATTTTTCTTGTTTACTTTGAAAGAAAAATCAGTGCATGGATTCAGTATAGAATGGGACCGAACAGGGTCGGTTGGAAAGGAATTCTGCAGACAACAGCCGACGTAATGAAACTGCTTTTAAAAGAAGACATTATTCCATCAGCTTCGAATAAAACGCTGCACACTTTGGCTCCGATCGTTGCGTTGTTTGTTGCGTTTTCTACTTATGCCGTAATTCCGTTTGGACCGGACGTAACCATTTTCGGTTATAACATTAAGCTGATGGTTGCCGATGTAAACATAGGTGTATTATATGTTTTTGCTTTGACTTCACTCGGAGTATACGGAATTACTTTTGCCGGTTGGTCATCCGGAAGTAAATATTCATTGTTCGGGGGAATCCGTTCGTCTGCACAAATGATTTCTTACGAAGTATCAATGGGATTTTCAATTGCCGGTGTTCTGTTACTTGCCGAATCTTTGAGTCCGCAGAAAATTGTTTTAGCGCAATCAGGATGGATGTGGAATGCGATCCTGCAGCCCATCGGTTTTGTAACTTTTGTTGTCTCCGCATTTGCAGAAACGAATAGGCTTCCGTTCGATTTACCCGAAGCGGAACCGGAACTTGTCGGCGGATATCACACCGAATACAGCAGTATGAAATTTGCCGGTTTCTTTTTAGCAGAATATGCTAATATGATAATAGCGAGCGCAATGATAGTTACACTATATCTCGGCGGCTGGCAAATTCCGTATGTTGATAAACTCGGATTAGGTGTAACACTCACAGCAATTCTTCAAGTCGGTGCATTCATACTAAAAGTAATTCTTTTATTGTTCTTCTTTATTTGGGTAAGATGGAGTATACCGAGATTCCGTTACGATCAGTTGATGAGCCTGGGCTGGAAAGTTATGTTCCCGCTTTCGATACTTAATATTGTTTGGGTTGCATGTTTAATTATGATTTTTAATTTATAGACGGAAAGAGCAGGGTAACCGTATGGAATTGAAAAGAAGAGAAAAAGATTTAACGGTTTGGCAGAAATTATATATTCCCGAAATTGTGAAAGGGCTGGCACTAACTTTACGTACGATGTTCAGGCCGAAAGTTACGATGGAATACCCGGAAGTCAAGTTTGAGCCACCGTCTTCTTACCGAGGCAGACCCGTATTGGTTCAGGAAGAAAATGGTGTTGAGAGATGTGTTGCCTGCGGGTTATGCTCGCGTGTTTGTCCTGCTTTGGCAATTGAGGTTCAAGCGGCGGAAACGGAATTAGAGAAAGAGCGTTACCCTGAAAAGTTTGAAATAAACATGATTCGCTGCATTTTTTGCGGTTTTTGTGAAGAAGTCTGTCCTGAAGAAGCGATTGTAATGAGCAAAGATTACGAGTTGGTATTTACAAACCGCAACGATGCAATTTACGGAAAAGACAAGCTTTTGGTTCCCGTTGAGAAGTTGAGAGATAGATTGGAGTTTCTTAGAAAATTTAAGTAAGTTCTTCCAAGGATCTGCGGGGATTCAATGTTTAGAAAGGGTATAGTAAAATGTTTGTTGTATTCGTTATTTCTTAGTAATTTGATTTTAGCACAAACTACCCCGTTTTACTTTACCGTTGACTACCCGAAATTCGTTCCAGAAAACAAAAACTTTGATATTTCTATCACTTCCAGGTTCGACTCAAAATTTGGTGAAATCTATTATTACGTCTTTTCGGAAAACGGAATCTCCATTGACGATGTGACACTCCGTTCTTTCGATTATGAGAAAAGGTTAAAGGCGAGAGAAGTTGAATTTGATAATGAGGATAGGAAGACATACAGAATCAAATTGCCGCTCGATGATTCGCAGTTCACACTTTCGAATACATTTCAACTTGATTTAAAAGTAAACCCGAATTCTAACCGCAGCGATAAGATTAGTTTTGCAGTAGAGACGAAAGCACCTACAAGTGCGGCATCGGTTACATCTTTTTTTTATAATCATAATTTTCCACAAGTCAAATTTTCATCTTACAGACCGCAGACTACTTCCGGGAAATCGTTACTGTTCAAAGAGAATTCGGAATTCTCGTTTAATATCAATGACCGCTCTAAGGTCAAAAATTTGCTTGTAGAATTTTGGGCGAAGTTCGATGGTCCCGTCAATAACTTTTTTGTTATTGAAAACAATTCGGACGGAGATACACTCATTTCGTTGAGTAACAATAAGTTTTTTGTGACATCACTTAAAGACGAACCCGGATTAAAAATTTTCGGTCAGTGTTTTGAAGGCAGAAACGCCTGGACGCACTACACGATTCGTCTATCGCAGGCGAATCAATTAGCTGAAATGTGGGCTAATGATGCGCTTGTATTTTCTTTCCCTTTCTATAATGAACCATCGCTTTCTAATCTCTTATTTAGCCTGAATGGAAATTCAAAAAGTCAATTTCAAATTGATTTGTTCAAAGTCTGGGACTTTAACAATTCAGTCGATCTCTCTTTTTACAACAAAAATTATTTGAGCTATTATGCAGATAGTTCTAGTGTATTGATGTCTCTTAATTTTGACGACGAGAATCAGCTGAACAATTTGTACGGCAGATCAAATATGTCGGTTGAAATTTCTAACGTGTCTTTCAGAAATTCCGATGCACCGATTTTTTCCCGCGCACCGGAATTAAACTTAACTACTTACGATAATTTTTATCTACTGGAGTGGTCGGGGAGAGATGTGAAAAATGCAAAGACCTATGTACTTGAAAAAACGGATAAGAAGAATAATAACTTCCAGGAAATTTACAGCGCAGATGCCGATAATGATTTAAGCAGGGTATATAGTTTTACTGATATAAAAGATCCCGATATGGATATTGTTAGTTATCGAATTAAACAATTGAATAAAGACGGAACCGCCACATTTTCCTCTTCAATTAAAATCGGTCAAGGAGAGAAAAAACCGTTTGTTATCGATCAAAATTATCCTAATCCTTTCAACCCGGTAACGAGTATTATGGTGGAAATAGTTGCCCCGACCGATGTTACCATAAGTGTTTACGACTTGGTGGGGAAGAAAATTGCTGAGTTATATTCCGGTTACTTGCAAGAAGGAAAATACACATTCAATTTCGACGGCAGCCAGTTTCCCTCCGGTATTTATTTCTACGAAGTTAAAACTCCCAAGTTTCAAGAAGTTCGCAAGATGATATTGGCAAAATAGCCGATTTTTCTTAAATTCATTTCATTAAAATCCCAATTAATAATTTTTGTTTAATTATGTTTTCAAAAATTATATCTAGTTCTACATTTGGAATTGATGCGTATTTAGTGGAAGTCGAAACTCATTCTGAAAAACAATTGCCGGGAATTACAATTGTCGGATTACCGGACAACGCTGTCAAAGAAAGCAGAGAAAGAGTTACGGCTGCAATAAAAAATTCGGGAATAGAATTTCCACTGAGAAAACTTACGGTAAATCTTGCCCCGGCTGATATTAAAAAAGAAGGGAGTGCTTTTGATCTGCCGATTGCCATTGGTATACTTGCTGCTAACTCACTGATCAATGCAGACTTGTTAAATGAAATAATAATTTTAGGTGAATTGTCACTGGACGGCTCTCTTAGAAAAATTAAAGGCGCTCTTCCAATTGCAGTTGAAGGAAGAAAAAAAGGAATTAAAAAAATAGTTCTTCCGAACGATTCAGTTAAAGAAGCTTCTATCGTAGAAGGAATAGATGTATTCGGATTGGAAACTTTGAACGACGTAATTGATTTTCTAAACGGCGATAAACAAGTCGAGCCGATCAAAACGGATAAAGATTCTATCTTCTCGGAAGTCAATACCTACCTTGTTGATTTTTCGGATGTTAAAGGACAGGAAAATGTGAAGCGTGCGCTTGAGATTGCGGCTGCCGGCGGACACAACATTTTAATGATCGGTCCGCCGGGTTCTGGTAAAACAATGCTTGCAAAAAGATTCCCTACAATTTTACCGCCGCTTACTTTTGACGAAGCACTTGAAACAACAAAGATTCATTCCGTTGCAGGTATTCTTCCTAAAGACAAAGCATTGATAACCGAGAGACCTTTCCGAAGTCCGCATCATACTATATCTGATGCGGCATTAATCGGCGGAGGAACGATCCCGCGTCCCGGTGAAGTTTCGTTTGCGCATCATGGGGTTTTATTTCTTGATGAGTTGCCCGAATTCAAAAAAAATGTTTTGGAAGTAATGCGGCAGCCGCTGGAAGATTACAAAGTGACAATCAGCCGTTCGAAAATGTCTTTGGAGTTTCCGGCAAATTTTATGCTTGCCGCCGCTATGAATCCTTGCCCTTGCGGCTTTTTTACTGATCCCAATAAGGAATGCACATGCACTACTGCGCAGATTCAAAAATACATGGCAAAGATTTCCGGTCCGCTGCTTGATAGAATCGACATTCATATCGAAGTACCGGCTGTGAAGTACAAAGAGTTATCGTCGGATGTAAAAGGAGAGCGGTCGGAAGATATTAGGAAGCGCGTTGTTGAGGCAAGACAGATTCAGCTTGCAAGGTTCAAGGGAATAAAAAATGTTTATAATAATGCCGATATGGGAACGCGCGAAGTTCGTCAGTATTGTAAATTAGATAACGCATGTTCTGAGTTGTTAAAGATGGCAATGACTAAGCTTGGTTTA
>CAZRIQ010000050.1:0-5721 GCA_964600175.1 uncultured Melioribacter sp.
ACCTTAACGGTTTAATATTTGTCGACTTCTTTCACAAAGACGATTTCATTCAATCCGTTCTGGAAGACAATATTACTTTTGATATTGATGCAATCATACACTTAGGGGCTTGCTCGGCAACGACCGAAAAAAATGCCGACTACTTGATGGATAACAACTATAAATATTCTCAGGTACTTGCAGACTATTCGATCAACAATGATATCAGATTTATCTATGCTTCGTCCGCAGCTACTTATGGCAACGGTTCTAACGGATACGATGATGATGAGACAAAGCTCGAAATTTTGCGTCCGTTAAATATGTACGGCTACTCAAAACATTTTTTTGATTTTTGGGTAAGAAGAAACAAACTGTTTAATAAAGTCGTCGGTTTGAAATACTTTAATGTTTACGGTCCGAATGAGTATCACAAGGGAGATATGAGGAGTGTTGTTCATAAAGCTTTTGAACAGATCCAAGAGACCGGCAAAGTTAATTTGTTTAAGTCGTACAACAAGCAATACAAAGACGGCGAGCAGAAACGCGATTTCATTTATGTGAAAGATGCTGTTGATATGACGCTTTTCTTTTTGGAACACCGCGATAAAAACGGTCTATTTAACGTTGGAACGGGGAAAGCCCAAACTTGGATCGAACTTGTAACGGCATTATTCAACGCAATGGGAAAACCTGTGAATATTAATTATATAGACATGCCGGAGAACTTAGTTGAGAAGTATCAATATTTTACCGAAGCCGATATGAACAAACTAAAAAGTGCCGGTTATAGTAAAAAGATTATGAATGTGAGCGAAGGAGTAGCAGATTACGTTAAGAATTATCTTTTAAAAAATTCATACCTTGGTTTAAGTTAAACGGAATAGAATGGCATTGGATTTAGAAACACCCAAGTCAAGAGGGGAATTAAGAAAGAGACTTTACTTTTTTACGTTAAAGCTGATTGAGTTTATCGATTCGCTGCCGAAAGATAATGTTTCGCAGCGGATGGGAGATGAACTTTTTGGAAGCGGAACGAGCGTTATAAGCAATTATATTGAAGGGCAGGGAGCGACAACGAAAAAAGCAATGACGGAATTTACTTTGGAATCGTTGAAATGTACCAACGAAGGAAAACTTTGGCTTGCATTGTTAAGAGACAGCAAACGCGCCAACCCGGAAAAAGTAAAATGGTTTTTGGATGAGCTCGACGAACTATCAAAAATTTTAGCTTCATTAATTAATACACCTACCGACAAATGACAGCACAACTCGCCACTCTCTGCTATGTAATTCATGACGGTAAAACTTTGATGATTCATCGTATCAAAAAGCAGAATGATTTTCATGAAGGGAAATGGAACGGACTCGGCGGCAAATTTGAACCCGGTGAAACACCGGAAGAATGTGCAATTAGAGAGGTGAAAGAAGAATCCGGACTATTGATGAAAAATCCCAAGATGCATGGATTTATTACGTTTCCGTCGTTCGACGGTGTTAAAGACTGGTATGTTTTTCTGTTTACAGCATCAGAGTTCGAGGGTAAGCTAATCGATTCAAACGAAGGAAAACTGGAGTGGATTCCTAATGATAAGTTAACGGAATTAAATCTGTGGGAAGGGGATCAGATTTTCATTCCGTGGTTGTTTAAAGATAAATTTTTCAGTGCAAAGTTTGTTTATAAGGATAAGAAGTTTATAGACTATAGCGTAGTGTTTTATTAATTGAAGAGTGTAGGGACGGGTCGCGACCCGTCCTAATATGGTGTGTTTGGTCATATATCTAAATTTTCAATATTACCTTTTTCTATTTCCCATTTTAACGGATTCAGTTCAATATATTTTCGAATTTTGAACAATTCATCATCGTTTCGAATTATTCTATCATAAAATGATCTTTGCCATTTGAAACCTTGTAATCCATTTTGATGAATATTTTTTGAAGATGTTGTTTTAAATACGCCTACCAACTCTGACAGAGATTTGATTTTTTCCAAATGTCGGAGTGGTAAATCTCCACCTATTCTTTTTTTATCTTTTGGTTTATATGAATCAATAATAATAATAACATGCACATGATTTGGCATTACTACAAATTGATCAATTTCAACATAATTATATCTTTTTTGTAATTCTAATAGTTTCGTTTGAGCAATTTGACCACAATTATTTAATATCATTTTACCACGGAATATTTTTCCAAAATAAGAAATCATGTTATGTGTACAGATAGTCACAAAATAATAGCCTGTTTGAGAGTAGTCGAATTCAGCAAGTCTATTATGTTTTCGGTTTAACATATTTGTCTATAATAAATGTTAAAAAGTTGGACAGCTCTCGAGCTGTCCCTACGGGTTATTTTATCCTTCTCTTCAAAAAACCCTTTATCAAATCATTCACATTTTCGGGGTTCTCTAACGGCGACATGTGTCCCGCGCCCGGAACGATTGCAAATTCTGAGTCGGGAATCTTCTCAGACATTTCTCTCATTACGGTTGTCGGTGTCAGCGTGTCGAATGATCCGCAAATTACCAGCGTCGGTAATTTTATTTTAGGAAGGAATTCGGTTGTGTCTGTTCTGCTGAGCATTGCAATAAGTGCACCTTTCACTCCGATAGGATCGTGTTTGTGGGACTTGTAAAGTGTATCCAGAAAAAGTTTTTCATTTTCTTTGATTGTAGTATCGGCAAAAGTATTTTTCACAAACGCATCGACAAAATGAATTAGCCCCCCCGTATTTATTTGGTTGATGCCCGCAGCCCTTTTCAATTTTGCCGCATTATCGTCTGCGCCGGGTTTGGTATCCATAAAAATAAAACCGGAAAATTTCGATTGATCAACTTCAGCAGTCCTAAATGAAATATATCCGCCCATTGAAAGTCCGCACAAAACCGGCTTTTCAAGTTTAAATTCATCAATAACGGAGAACAAATCATGAACGTAACTTTCCATTGTATATTGACCGTCGCCTACGCTGCTTTCTCCCAAACCTCTTATATCGTAGGTAACGCAGTAGTATTCGTTTTGAAGCACTTCGATTTGGGAATCCCACATTGTGTGATCGTAAGGGAATCCGTGAACGAAAACAATAGGTTTTTTGTTTGTGTCGCCTTGAGTGAAAACCGCAAGATTGTTAACCATACTTTTCATTATTTTACCTTTCACTTATTATGTTTTGTCGCTGTTTTTAGTAATTTGAAATTCGTCAACAAACCTAAAACATAAATCTGTTATGAACAAGTTTCAAAGCGTGCTGAAATACAAAAAGTGGATATATCTAGCGTGCATTGTACTCGGTTTGTTTATCGTTCTGCTGTTTAAAGGTTTTTCAAACGACTTAAACAAAGACTTTGAAAGATTGTTTTATGAGTCATTGCCTAAGAAAGATTTGGACACAAACATAGTTCTTATAAATATTGATTCTAACGATCTCCAAAAACTTGGCGGCTGGCCTTTGAAAAGAAGTTATTATGCTTTGCTGATCAACAAATTGACTGCCCTGAAAGTAAAGGCAATAGGTTTGGAAGTAATGCTTTCCAACCGAGCAGCTCTTCAATCGATATACAATGATTTATTGAATGATGAATTGAAAAAAGCTGGTAATGTTGTTCTAGCTTCCGTTGTAGTAGGTGGGCAGAAAAGTGGGAATAACTTTGCTCGTGATTCAATAATTTATTCTGAGCCGAAATATTCGAATCCGAAGTTGAAAACCGGTCACCTGGATTATTTTTCCGAAGACGGAGTCTACATTCCTTCAAAGATTCCTATAGGGAATTCTTATGAAAGATCATTCTCCTCGATGCTTGCTCGGTTTGAAAACAAAACCGAAGACAAAATAATTGAAGTGAATTTCTACAATACGTGGCAAAGTTTTAAGAAGTATAACCTGATAACATTCTTTTCTATGGTTGATAATGATGACCCCGAGCTTGCAGACCTGAAGAACAAAATTGTCATAGCCGGCGTCAGTGATCCGACGATTGCAAAGTCCATCCGAACAAATTTTGATGACGAATTACCCGGGCTTGCTCTCCACGCATTTGCATTGGATAATATTCTTACTAACCGCAGCATCAATTATAAAGCTAAATTTCTGGTACTGATTATTTCGCTATTGTTGCTGATTGTATTGACCCAAATGAATATCAGAAAGAACATTTTCAAAGTTTATTTGATTGTGGGAATTTCATATTTAATTATTTCTTTTTTGCTTTTGCAAGTTTTTTATGTCCAGTTCAATTACTCTGCGTTTTTCCTGCCGCTGTTATTCCTGGTAATGTTTGATTCCGTTTTATACGTTCTCCAAAACAAGATCTACCTGCGGGAAACACTGACGGAGTCGGAAATTCTAAGACTTTCATTGAAAAGGAAAGAAGATCACTTAAAAAAGCTGCAGGAAGAGCTAAATCTTGCCGAAGACTCAAAGCCGAATGAGTTGATTACAAAGATCAATCAATTAAAAGAAGAAGTTGCAAACCTCCAAAAGGATCAATTGAATGATGAGCCGGTTGAAGATATTGATCAAGGTGTTGTAAGAGGTTTTCACGGAATGGTATATGTAAGCAAAGAAATGGATGAAGTTACAAAGCTAATTAGTAAGGTTGCCGCAAGTGATGCAACGGTGCTTATTCTCGGTGAAAGTGGAAGCGGAAAGGAGTTAGCTGCGAGAGCAATTCATGTATTGAGTAATCGGAATAAAAACAATTTCGTAGCAGTTAATTGCGCTGCGTTAACCGACTCTCTTTTGGAAAGTGAATTGTTCGGTCACGTTAAAGGTGCGTTTACTAATGCAATTGCGGATAAGAAAGGGAAATTTGAAGCTGCAGATAACGGGACGATATTTTTGGACGAGATCGGTGAGACGAGTGAAAATTTCCAAGTAAAACTTTTAAGAGTTATTCAATTTGGGGAATTGGAGAAAGTCGGCTCAACGAAATTCGAGAAAGTAAACGTTAGAATAATCGCAGCAACGAATAAGAATCTGGAACAGCTTGTAAAGGAGAAGAAGTTCAGAGAAGACCTTTATTACAGGTTGAATGTTATTCAAATTGCGATGCCGACGCTTCGAGAAAGGAAAGAAGACATAGAAGTACTTGCAAATCATTTTATACAAAGTGAAAACGGTAATATAAAATTATCCCGGGCTGCCATGGATTCGTTAAAATCAAACGATTGGAAAGGAAATGTCAGGGAGTTGGAATCTGTTTTGAAACGTGCAGTAATTTTAGCGCAGGCAGAAAATAGAAGTATCATAAAACTTTTGGATTTACCTGAAGAAATTGTGAAAATCGATAGGGCAAGCGTCGAAACTCTTATTCTTGAATCATTAAGGGAGAAACATTTTTCCCGTTCTTCGATAAATGAAACTGCTACTGAATTAGGAAATTTAAACAGAACTGTCATAGCCGAAAACTTGAGAGGGATGTTCTTCAAAATATATTTTGAAAACGATTTTGATTTTCAACTCGCGATAAGAAATCTTGCAGATTCCGAGGACGAAGGGGTTATAGAACGTATAAGTTCCAAAGCTGAGACATATCTGAAAAATATTAAAAAGGACTTAGAGGGGTTCGAACAGAAATCATTTGGAGAGATAAAACTCATGTTTATTTCCAAGTACAAAAATCTCCCGTCGAGATTTCATTTTTATCTTGATGAGATTGTTAAACACCTAATTTCAGAATCTCCTGAAAAAACTTGATTCCAGGCATTTCGTAAAATATTCCAGGCAATAGCACTTTAA
>CAZRIQ010000050.1:5731-10148 GCA_964600175.1 uncultured Melioribacter sp.
TTTTGGCGAATTCAGCCGCTTTTGCGCACCTAATCGCATGGCATATAATGTGAGTTATTACAGGCAAATAATTTGTCAAACTCACAAAAAAGGAGAGTAATAATGAAACGGGTTATTTCTTATTCAACTATTCTTGGAATATTTTTATTCCTCATTTTCTCCGTATCCGGTTGTAAAAATGAAGACTCAATTGTCCAACCGACCGGAAGTACGGATCTTCATCAGGCATTTGAAAAAATAGCTGATAACGATCAAGCTGTTCAATCTTTCGAGGCGAATTATAACGAGGAGCAGGCAATAAGTCTTGCAGACTCACAGCTTGGAAAAGGTCTTTACCCGCTTAAGGTTGGACAGAGAATGGAATTAGTCGATAGGCAGCTATCTATCGATTACGGAGACTCCACTGCGATTGGGACATTAACATCAACATATAACGGTGAATTAATAATTGTTGCATCTTTCACCCCGCCGACAGACGGAATTCGTCCTCCCGATACTACGGTAACAAAAAATTTCTCGACCGTTATCACAAGAAAAATTCAATTTGTAAAAGTTGATAACACAGGAGATAATTTAGTCGATTGGCAAATATCTGCAATCTCACTTCCCGAAGGCGGAACACAAACTTCAGGTGTGACAATAACGAAATTAACTTTGTTTGCACCGGATGGAAGTACGCTGGTAATCGACTCTCCAAACGACTATTTTCTTGAAAGAGGTCCCGGGAATAATAACGGTAATGGACCTGACAACGAAAATGTTGGAAACGGTAATCGACAAGGTTCTCCTAATGGAATAGGAGCGCAGGGACCTGGAAATGGAATGGGAGATAATCAGCAAGGTCCTCAAAATGGAAACGGTCCTCAGGGATCCGGAAACAGAATGGGAAATGATCAAGGCGGACAACAGGGACAAGGAACAAACGGTAACAGACCTATGCTTCCGTCCTTCGGTATGAACCAGCCGGTTACAATCCAGGTTGAGTTGGAAAGTGCATATACAGATACCGATTTGGTAACAATAACTCACGGTGCAATGCTGGGCGGAATCGGAAGGGAAAAAGAAAGATTCCATTTAATTTCGGAAACGCCAAGCGGCGGAACCTTTACGCGTATATTTGAAGTCAAATGGTTTACGAATATGCATGCAGGATTCAGACATGCGGTAGTGAATGCAATTCCGTATCAAACAATTTTTGACAGCGATGCACAGGTTGAAGAAAATACTTGGGGAGTTCCTTACAAAGTACAGTAAGTAAAATAAAGTTATCGTTGAAAGCGGGACATTGCTGTCCCGCTTTTTTATACCATTAATTGATTGAATATGATTAAAACCAATTATAACTTTTAGGTGAGATGAAAAAACTTTTACGCAATATCTTTTTTGTTTTAGTTGCCGTTTTATCGTTTTCGTGCGGCAAACCGCTTCCTACGGAGTTATTACAAGACACTTCTTCATCGGACAATGGAATTCAGATAGAAACCGCATCTCCCGATCCTTCAACTTACGTTTATTCGAACGGTTATGACTCAACGGGAGTTTTACAACCGATGCCTGATAAATCGACTGTAATAACCGTCAGCGGCATTCGTAATTCCATTACAAATTCAATCGACGATCTGCAGGCGAGCTACATAGCGGATTTCTATGACAAAACCGATCCGGTTAGAACTTCGCAAGGGAAATTGGTTGGGTATCATACAAGAACACCCGGGATGGTAAAATTCAATAATGTACCTGCAGATAAAACGCCGTTGAGAATCAGATACATGAATAACGGTGTAAGAGTCGATTCGATGCTGGGATTTCATTTTGAGTTAAGGGGAGGAGGTCCGATGCACCGCCACGGGTTATCCGATTTTCCTTACAACTCAAGTATTAATTTCAGACTCGACGGACAACAAAGTAATCTGGTTCAGTTTGATATTCCTACGCCGTCGGAGATAATCGGAAATCTCAGTGTACAGGGATCAAGAAGAAGCGGTAACCTAAAAGTTGAAGTCAATTGGAACGGGACCGGTCAAGGTAAGATAGACATTATAATTGGAATTGCCGGAGATATCCGGGGAGAAATTTATCCTTACTATAAAGTTTCCGTTGCCGATAACGGTCGTGTAAGTCTGCCGGGAAATTTGTTCGAACAGATACCTACTGTAGACAACCAGTTTCTTGTAATAACCTTGATAAGAAGTAAAGAGATCGAAATTCAAAACAATCAATTACTAAACGATAACTTAATTGTTGCTCAAAGCATTCACAATATTAGAGTCCGGTTTCCTGATTAGAACCATTATTATTTTTTCTTTGATCATGATGGTTTGCCGATTAAATGTACTTGGACAGGAATCGTACGATTCATTTGGAAACGTACAAAACAAATTAAACTCGGGATTTAGATTGAACGGGATAGAATCAAATAGCGCAAATTTCAGTTTGTCGAAAGATTGGGAATTCTCATTGGTAATGGCGAATTCGGTAACTTCCAACGTGAAGGGAAATGTTTACTCTGTTGCGTTATCGAAAAGAATTGATGCAAGTTATTTTTATCTAAGGTATTCTCCGGGTTTTCAGAAACAAATTGTTTTTTCGTCCGGTGTGGTTTTGCAATTACAAAATGATGTGCAGGTAGAAACAGAACTTAAAACCAATTTGGATTACCAAGAACTCTTTGGTTTAGGTTATTCATATAATTTCAGCGATAAACTTTCCGCCGGGTTATCGGTAAGATATTTCACACAGGAATTTAAAGAGGAGCAGCCCGATCCATACTTTTCGGATACATTGAACTATATCTCAACTAGTACCGAAACAGCGAACAACAATTTTTTCCGCGGCGACGTAGGATTTTCATACCAACCGTTCGATCAATTTAGAGTCGGTGTCTTTTCGCTGAATCTTTTGATATATGAGGAACAGAAAGACGAATCTTCCAATTCATATTCGGTAAAGAAAAATAAAGGGGCTGTGCTTTCATTGAATTATGATATAGGCAAAAACTTTTCGCTTGGCTCGCTTGTTGAAACGAATTCTTCCTTTCAATTCGGGATGAACACATCATTCAGTTTGTTCGACGGGAATTTGACTTTTGGAGTAAATCTCTTACACGATAAATACCAGGATCCTTTTGTTGCGGCGATCCAGCCTGAAATAAATTATTCTACAGATATTTACAGCATTACAGTCGGTGCAACAAAATATCTGACTGATAGAACCCAACAGCAGTCATTATCAAAGTTTTTGTCGGAAGGAATTTACAACATAGTAAACAACAGGTATTCGAACGACCGAGTTTTTGTCGGTCTAAACTTTGCGCTATCGTTTACACCGGAGAAATTTGTAAAACTGCTCGACGTGAAAATACTGAGTGAAATATATCCTACGCTTTCCGAAGGATATCTGACATTTCCTATTGCCCAAGGGAAAGTTGTTAACATGTCGGACAAACCTGTAACAGTAAAACCATCTTGTTCGATTGACGAGATTACAGATGGAAAAGTTTATTCGCCAATGGTAAGTGTTATGCCAGGTGATACAACGGAGATTCCTTTCTTTATTACTTTGAATAAAGAAGCCGAAAACCTTTCCAAACGCGAGATTTCCCAGGTAAATTTTTATGTTACAACAGTTAACAGCCAACCGGACGACATAATACAAAAGCCTATTTTGGTAAACGATATCAACAGTTGGAATAGTAAGGTTTCCGATTTGAGATATTTTGTGAGAAAAGATTTGGTTTTTGCCGAGAAGTATGCAAAAGATATCCTTGCGAAAAACCGAGACGAAATAAAGAAAGTGAAAAGTGAACAGGAAATTTTTGAGAAAGCCAGAATCCTATTTAACAATTTCGTAAAAGGAATGCTGTATGTTGCCGATCCGCGAGCATCGGTTGAAAGAGTACAGTTTTTAAGTGAAACACTCAAATTGAAAGGCGGCGACTGTGACGATTTGAGTGTAGGACTAAGTTGCATTCTGGAAAGTGTTGGAATACAAACTGCCTTTGTTGATTATAAATCTGCCGACGGCGTTAGTCATGTGAATTTAATGTTTGATACGGAACTGTCGCCTGAACAGGCATCGTTTATAACCAATAATGACAAGAAATATTTTGTGAGGAAAAGTTCTACTGGTCGGGACGAAGTGTGGATACCGATTGAAACAACGTCTCTAACTAATTTTGATGAAGCATGGTCAGTCGGAGTTGAAAAATTTAATAAAGAAGCGATTGATGATTTAGGGCTTGCCAAAGGAAAAGTTGAAATAGACGATGTCTATTGAGAATGATTTTACAGTTTGGAGGAAAAAATGAAAAAGACAATTTCATTTTTAATACTACTTGCTCTTCCAATATTTGCCCAGGAATTTACAGTTGAAAAAGTTTCCGGCGAAGTTGAAGTTATGAAGGGAACTAGCGAAGTTT
>CAZRIQ010000051.1:0-3582 GCA_964600175.1 uncultured Melioribacter sp.
AAAGTTTGTCTTGTTTCCGGCAGCGGAAATGTTGCACAATACACGGTTGAAAAATTAATTTTGCTTGGAGCCAAAGTTGTAACTTTGTCAGACTCCAACGGATACATTTACGATGAAGAAGGAATTGATAAAGAAAAACTTGAATTCGTAATGGAACTCAAGAATGTTAGACGCGGAAGAATAAAAGAGTACACTGAAAAATATAAAACTGCCGTTTACACACAGATAGATCCGAAGGCCGATTCAAACCCGTTGTGGAATCACAAAGCACAATGTGCATTCCCGAGCGCAACTCAAAATGAAATCAATGGCAAGGACGCGCAGAACTTGATAAAGAACGGGATCTACGTAGTTTCCGAAGGCGCCAATATGCCTACATCAATCGAGGGCATTAATTTATTTCTCGATAAGAAAATTCTTTACGGTCCGGGCAAAGCGGCAAATGCAGGCGGCGTAGCAGTATCCGGTTTAGAAATGGCGCAGAACAGCATGCGTTATTCATGGACGCGTGAAGAAGTAGATAACAGGCTTCACCTAATAATGAAGAGCATTCACAAAACATGTGTTGATACGGCAGAAAAATACGGAACGCCGGGCAACTATGTTAACGGTGCAAATATCGGCGGTTTCATAAAAGTAGCTGATGCCATGCTTGATCAAGGAATAGTATAAATTAGACAAGTACTTTGTATTTGTTTTTAAACTAATGGGGCGTTTCAACGCCCCATTTTTGTTGTGAAACTAATCGGCATTATTTTTACTTTTGCTCATTAAGAAGAAAAAGTAGATCATGCATTCAAATTCAAGATTTACAAAAGAAGTTTTAGAAGCTAGCCGGTATTCCAAGTTCCAGGATTTTCACAAATTAATAGGGTTTAGAGTTCGTGATATTCTGCTTGTCTCTTCGCTTTATGATTCTTATATCTTCGAAGAAGACGGAAGATTATATGAATTGATCCGGCAGGAATACCAGGGTTTGAATTTGAGCCACTCACCCGAACTGATACAGGTTTCCAACGGTGAAGATGCAATTCAAATGCTGAGTGACGAAAAAAGATTCGATATGATAATTGTTACGCTGCACATCGAAGATATGTCCGCACTTAGTTTTGCAAGAAGGGTGCGTGAATCCGGTTTCGATGTCCCGATTGTTTTGCTTGGTTATGATAATCGTGAAATGACAGAGCTCGTTGCTAACAAAGACATTTCTATTTTCGATAGAGTTTTCATTTGGCAGGGCGATTATAGAATTATACTGGGGATCATTAAATACCTTGAGGATAAATATAATATCGATCATGATACAAAAGAAGTTGGTGTTCAAGCAATAATTCTAATTGAAGACAGCATCCGTTTTTACTCTTCGTATTTACCAATTATCTATACTGAGCTGCTCAAGCAGTCGCAGAGTTTAATTTCGGAAGGAATAAATCTTTCCCATAAATTTTTGAGAATGCGTGCGCGACCGAAAATTTTGCTAAGTACAAATTATGAGGAAGCCTGGGATTATTTTGAGAAGTATGAAGAATTTGTACTGGGTGTAATTTCCGATGTGGATTTTGAAAGAAGCGGGAAGTCCGATCCGAAAGCCGGAATATTATTTGCCAGGCAAGTTAAAGAAAGACAGCCTGATATCCCGGTTTTACTTCAATCTACTGTTTCATCGAATGAAAAACTTGCTTCAAAAGTCGGTGCATCTTTTCTTTTGAAGGATTCGCCAACGCTTCTTGAAGATCTTAAAAAGTTCATGGTTCAGAATTTCAGTTTCGGCGATTTTGTTTTTAGAACACTCGACGGCAAAGAAGTCGCTCGCGCAAAAAATCTAACCGATCTTGAACAAAAATTAAAAACTGTTCCGGATGAAAGCATTCTTTACCACGCATCAAGGAATCATTTTTCGAATTGGCTGAAAGCGAGAACGGAATTTTGGCTGGCTCATCAACTTCGACCCAAGAAAGTCAGCGATTTTAAATCGACGGGATCGCTGAGAAAAGAGCTGATCGATTATCTAAGAGATTTTCGAAAAGCTCGACAGATTGGGGTAATCTCCGATTTTAACAGAGATACATTTGATTCGACCACTACCTTTGCAAGAATCGGCGGAGGATCGCTCGGCGGAAAGGCAAGAGGATTAGGTTTTGTAAATAGTTTACTGAGCAACTTCGAGATCAGGTACAAATTTAAAGATGTAAAAATTTATGTCCCTTCCGGTGTTGTACTTGCCACCGATGTTTTCGATCAGTTTATGGAAGATAATGATCTTCGAGACTTTGCACTTCGTTCTAAATACGACAGTGAAATTATAGACAAGTTTTTTAATTCGACAAAATTCCCGGAAGCAGTAATTGAGGAACTCACTTCTTTTTTGAAAATTGTGTGTGAACCGATTGCCGTACGTTCTTCGAGTTTGCTCGAGGATTCCCAGGGTCAACCCTTCGCCGGCGTTTACGATACCTATATGCTTCCGAATAATCATCCGAAATTAAAAGTAAGATTGAAACAGCTTCTAAATACGATCAAAAGAATTTATGCTTCGGTCTATTTTCAAAAGTCAAAGGATTATATAAAAGTAACTTCTTACCGTCTCGAAGAAGAAAAAATGGCGATCATCGTTCAGAAAGTTTTGGGTGCAGAACATAATGGGAAATTTTATCCCGAGTTTTCCGGCGTGGCTAAGTCATATAATTTTTATCCATCGGCACCTTTGAAATCTTCGGATGGAATCGTTTCCGTTGCACTTGGATTGGGTAAAACAATTGTTGAAGGAGGCAACTCGGTAAGATTTTGTCCGAAATATCCTCAGTATATTCTTCAGTATTCTACAATTGAAGATATTTTGAATTATACACCCAAAGAATTTTTCGCGATAGATCTGAACAATAAAGAACTCGATGAGTATTTTTCCGACGATGAAGTAGTCAGAAAATATGATCTAACGGTGTCGTATGAAGACGGTACGTTAAACCTTGTGGGTTCGACGTATTCTAAAGATAATCATATTGTTTATGACGGAATTGCAAGGCCGGGCGCTAAACTTTTTACAATGGCACCGCTCTTAAAATATAATATATTTCCTCTTCCGCAAATTCTGGATTTGCTACTTGAACTCGGTTCCTGGGGTACAGGTTCGCCTGTCGAGATGGAATTTGCTGTAAGTTTATCCTTACCGGAAGGCAAGCCGAAAGAATTCGGGATGCTCCAAATGAGACCGCTTGTAATCAGTCATGAAATTGAAGAATTGGAACTAGAGAGTGTTGAGAAGAAACAATTACTTTGCAGGAGTGATCAGGTTCTCGGTAACGGAATTATAAATGATATCTGTGACATTGTATTTGTGGATAAAGATAAATTTGAGAGAAACAATTCGCGGGAAGTAGCACATGAAATTTCGCAGTTCAATTCGAAACTTATCCGTGAGAACAAACCTTTTCTTCTGATAGGGCTCGGCAGATGGGGGACATTAGATCCTTGGCTTGGAATTCCGGTAACATGGGAACAAATCAATGGTGCGAGAACAATTATTGAAGCAAACTTCAAGGATTTTAATGTTACACCATCGCAGGGTTCACACTTTTTCCAGAA
>CAZRIQ010000051.1:3592-10100 GCA_964600175.1 uncultured Melioribacter sp.
ACTTCTTTTAAGATCGGTTACTTTACAATTGACGGTGTTAATGAAAATGATTTTATTGATTGGGAATGGCTTAATAAACAACCGATCATTGAATCAAAAAGTTATATAAAACATGTTTCACTTCGTAAACCGCTGATTATCAAAATTAACGGTCAGGAAAACAAGGGAATAATAATTAAACCATAGCATGTAAAATTGTTTAGATGCATGAATGCATGGTTGCATGGATACATGAAACGAATGTTGTGATGATGTAATTTTGCGATCTTTTTTGTCGCTTTATTCTTAATTTTGTGAAGTAATTTTCTAAAGAGATTTGAGGAATTGAGATGTCGTTTAAAGAAATTAAACCGGCTGTCAGAACGAAAAATATAACTTACGCTGTACGGGACATTGTTGTAATTGCAAATGAGGTTGCAAAGACCGGCAAGGAAATGTTGTATCTGAATATAGGCGATCCAAATTTATTCGATTGGGAACCGCCCAAACATTTGGTTGAAGAAACTTACAAGGCTATGTTGGAAAATCATAACGGGTATGCACCTTCTTCCGGAATTAAATCTGCAATTGAAGCGATTGAAAAAGAAGCTGAGAAAAAAGGGATTAAAAATGTTCAAGATATTTTTGTTACTACCGGCGCAAGCGAAGCAATTGATATTTGTCTAACCGCATTAGTGAATGACGGCGAAAATGTTTTAACTCCAACTCCAGGTTACCCACTTTATACTGCAATTCAAAGTAAACTACAAACTATGGAGAATCCTTATTACTTGGATGAGAACAACGGATGGCAGCCAAATATTGAAGACGTGAAAAGTAAAATTAATGATAAGACTCGTGCAATAATCTTAATAAATCCAAATAACCCGACGGGATCGAATTCTTCACCGGAAACTCTGAAGGAATTAATTCGCCTTGCAATCGAACACAACCTCGTAATTTTTGCCGATGAAATTTACGATAAACTTTTAATGGATGAAAAAAAACATACTTCTATTGCATCACTCAATTCTGAAGTGCCGATGGTTACATTTGGCGGACTCTCCAAAAATTATATGGTGCCGGGATTTAGAATCGGATGGGGAATTGTGAGCGGTGAAAAGTCAATTTTAAAAAATTACATTGAAGCGATAAACAAACTTTTACGCGCGCGGCTTTCGGCAAATCATCCTGAGCAATACGGGATTGCACCGTCGTTGCTGGGAGATCAATCGCATTTGGTAACAGCAATGAAGAAATTAACAAGCAGAAGAAATCTTACCGTTGAAATGATGAATGCTGTTCCGGGAATTTCCTGTGTTCCTCCTGAAGGAGCTTTTTATGCATTCCCAAGATTACACAACATTTCCAACGATGCTCACTGGGCAACCGAGTTGATAAAAGAGAAAGGTGTTGTAATTGTTCCCGGCAACGGATTCGGACAGGTGCCCGATACAAGCCACTTCAGAATTGTATTTTTGCCTCCTGAAGAAATTCTTGAAAAAGCTTATAAGGCAATTGCAGAGTTTAATGAAAAGTATGTTGAGAAATATGAAAAGGAAGTCGTGAAGTAATTTTTAGTTTCACTTTCTGTTCCTCTCCTTACAAAGGAGAGGGATGAAGGGAGAAGTCTCAAAATCGGCATTTCTTTTAGCTATCATGTAGTAATTTATAAATTAATTTATTTTACAAGCGTCACTTAGTAACTTCACAAACTCACAAATCTCATCCGTGCTTTTCATTTCTTTAATTTTTTTGATCACGGCACTACCAACTATCACTCCGTCGCAGTAAGGAAAAAATGTTTTAATGTTTTCTGGATTTGAAATCCCGAAACCAATCAACATTTTATTTTTCGTAATGAATGAATAAGTTCTTTCGAGATTCTTAAGAACGCTTTCGTTAAAACTGTTTCTTGCCCCGGTTGTGCCGGTAACGCTGACGCAATAGACAAATCCTTCGCTTTTTTGATCAATCTCTTTTATTCTCTCGTCGGGAGAAGTGGGAGTTGTTAAAAGTATTTTTTCAAAATTTTTAAAATCATCAGTGTAAAACGATTCGTATTCTTCGAGCGGAACGTCCGGAACAATTAATCCTGAGGCACCGTTATTTGATGCGTCTTCACAAAATTTTTTTATTCCGTACTTAATGATTGGATTTGCATAACCCATTAGGATTAGCGGCTTATCTGTTTTTGAACCGATCTTTTCACAATAGTTGAAAACATCTTTTAAAGTCACGCCGTTTTCAAGTGCTTGCTGGGATGATAATTGAATTGTCGGTCCGTCAGCCAGCGGATCGGAAAATGGAATTCCGATTTCCAGCATGTCGGCTCCGCTATCAAGAACCGACAAAGCAATGTTAACAAAATTTTCTTTTGTAGGGTAGCCCGCAGTTAAAAAAATCGACAACGCTTTTCTTTTTGAATTGTTGATCTGTTCGATATGTTCTGCAATTTTTGTCATTAAATTTTATCACCAAGTTGTTTAATAATCGTATTTAAATCTTTGTCGCCCCTGCCGCTTATGTTTATTACTACAATTTCATTTTTGTCTGTTTTCGGCATTAAGTTGTTGAGATGTGCAACTGCATGTGCGGTTTCAAGGGCCGGGAGAATACCTTCAAGTTTTGAAAGCAGAAGAGTTGCTTCCAACGCCTCATCATCTGTAACTGAAAAATAACTTACACGTTCTATATCTTTTAACAAACTATGTTCCGGTCCAACACCCGGGTAATCTAGTCCCGCCGAGATTGAATGAACTTCAGATATTTGTCCGAATTCATCTTGGAGCAAATAAGTTTTCATCCCTTGAAATACGCCCGGTTCGCCGAGTGTTAGCGTTGCACAATGTTTTCCCGAATCCAGACCATATCCCGCAGCTTCAACGCCGATTAGATTTACTTTTTCATCATTCACAAACGGATAGAAAATTCCCATAGCATTTGAGCCTCCGCCGACACACGCAACAATATAATCAGGTAATTTATTTTCGTGTTGTAAAATTTGTTCTTTGGTTTCAACTCCTATAACAGATTGGAAATCTCGTACGAGCATGGGATAGGGATGTGGACCCACTACCGAGCCGATTATATAATGTGTATCGGAAACATTTGTAACCCAGTCGCGGATTGCCTCGTTGGTTGCGTCTTTCAGTGTTTTGCTGCCGGATGAAACCGGCACTACTTCTGCGCCGAGCATTTTCATTCTGAACACATTTAATTTTTGACGTTCGATATCGACTTCTCCCATAAACACAACACATTTCAAACCGAACTTTGCGCAGACGGTTGCAGTTGCAACTCCGTGCTGTCCTGCACCGGTTTCTGCAATGATGCGAGTTTTGCCCAATTTTTTTGCAAGAAGAATTTGACCGAGAGCATTATTTAATTTGTGCGCACCCGTATGACAAAGGTCTTCACGTTTCAGATAAATTTTTGCTTTGCCGAAATGTTCCGTTAACCTATTTGCAAATGTAAGCGGCGTCGGTCGTCCGTTATATTCTTTTTGTAAAGCTACGAGTTCGCTGTTGAATTCAGGATCATCCTTTACTTCTTTATAAAGTTTTTCCAGTTCATCGAGTGCAGAGATTAAAGTTTCCGGTACATATTTACCGCCGTAGATTCCAAATTTCCCTTTTGCATCGGGGTAGTTATAATTTGTCTTGGTATCCATTGTTATATTCACTTTATTTATATGTTTTAGTTTTATTGATCCTCTACAAGGATCAAAGATAATTGAATATGTTATCCCTACAATAATTAAACATCTACGATGTTTCTCATGATTGTAATCTGTGAAAATCTGTAAAAATCAGTGTCATCAGCGTTCTATTTTTTAAAAGTAACCTCTTAGCTCATAATAATTATTTATTCAGTTCATGAAATCTTTGTAAAAACTCTATTACTTTTTTGTGATCCTTTTTTCCAGGTGTCAATTCAAGTGAAGATGAAACATCAATTGCTACCGGTTTTATTTCATTGAAAATTTTATCCAGCTTTTCAATTGAAATCCCGCCGGAGAGAATTATTTTGTCGCGGTAATTTTCCGGTATCGAATTCCAATCGAACGATTTCCCCGTTCCGCCCATTTTATTTTCTGAAAACGAATCAAGAAGCAGCCGGCAGTCTCTGTATTTTCTTATTGTGTTCCAATCGAAATTCTCATTGATGCGGAACGATTTGATAACCGGATAATTAATTTTTTCAACGTATTCGGGTGATTCATTCCCGTGAAGTTGTATTGTTTCTAATCCAATTTTTCCGGCAATTTCGTTTATAATTTTGGAATCCTCATCAACAAAGACCCCAACCTTTTCTACGGCTGCAGGCAATTGTGAAATTATTCCGCCGGCTTTTTCAAAATCGACAAAGCGCTTGCTCTTATTATAAAAGATAAACCCAAGCATATCAGCGCCGTTATTAATGCAGACCAAAGCGTCATTGATATTTGTTATTCCGCAGATTTTAACTTTCATATTTAAATTCATTTTTTCATAAAACTTGTTAAAAAATTATCGATCCTCTACGAGGATCTTTTTAAATAAGATAAAGCTTTGTTACAATAATTGAACATCTAACGATGTTCTTTTTTAATGACCTCGTAGAGGTTAACCTATTGTAGAAAATATGTTATCCATAATTTTTTGGAATCCTTGTAGAGGATCTATAAATCTTATTTACACCATTCGATAAATTGTTTCAAAGATTCTTCAATGTTTTCCGATTTTATAAAATGCTCGCCGACCAGCACGGCATCTACATTTGCATCTTTTAAAAGGTCCAGGTCATTTTTCGAATTGATTCCACTTTCCGAAACGATTACACAATCTTTCGGGATGTTCTTCATAAGGTTTATCGTCGTGTTAATGTCAACATTAAAAGTTGCGAGATCGCGATTGTTAATCCCTATAATTTTGTTTTTGTTGAAATTAATTTTTTCCAATTGATTTTCCGAATGAATTTCAAGGAGAACTTCGAGATCATTTTCAAATGCGGCAGAAGACAGTTCATCGATTTGTTCTTTTGATAACGCCTCTGCAATCAGCAAAATTGCATCTGCACCGTTTGCTTTCGCTTCGAGTATTTGAAATTCATCTATTATAAAATCTTTACGCAGCAGGGGAACAGTTTTTCCCGAAGGGATGCATTCGCATATTCCGGCAATCTCTTTTAAAAAAGAAATGTTTCCCTGAAAGAATTGTTTATCGGTTAAAATAGAAATCGCATCCGCACCGCCTGATAAATAACTCTTTGCAATTGCAACATGATCAAAATCATTTTTCAGAATTCCTTTGGACGGACTCGCCTTTTTTATCTCGGCAATAACATTGATTTTGTTCTTTTTCAGCAAGGCGGACTTTAGACTTAACCGTTTTGCATCGAACATTTCCGATTCGCTGAAACTTTCTCTTGTAAATTTTCGGTGAAGCTCGGCAATCTCTTCTTTTTTTACATCCAATATTTTTTGGAGAATGGTCATTTATTTTTTTCTCCGAACTCTTTTAACTCGTACAATTTCTTTAAAGTTTTACCGGATAGAATCGACTCCTCGGCAATCTTAATACACTCGTTTAAGTCCTCGCAGATTCCTGCAACTTTTAATGCAAGAGCTGCGTTTGCCGTAACAACGTAATAACCCGGAGTTTTTTCTTTGCCGGAAAATATTTGGTGCATTATCTCAGCATTTTCTTTTGCTGAACCGCCCTGTATGTCCTTCAACTCAAGTTTCGGAAAACCGAACGATTCGTTTGTAAGCTCGTAAATGTACATCGAATTCTTTCCGTTCGTTTCGATTACTTTTGTTGGATGAGACAAACTGATTTCATCCAAAGAATTGTTTGTACAAAGGAAACAAACTTTTTTCATCTCAAGATGTTTTACCGCTTCCGACATTAACCTTGCAACCTCGTCGTTGAATGTTCCGATCAATTGTCTTTGAGTTCCGGCAGGATTCGTAAGCGGACCGAGAATGTTGAAAATCGATCTGAACTCAAGTTCTTTTCTAATCGGTGCAACATGTTTCATTGCCGGATGATAGAGCGGCGCGAAAAGGAATGCAACACCAATATCATTCAAGGCTTTCTCGGAAAGCTCCGGCGAAAGCTGTACATCAACGCCGAGTTCGTGAAGTACATCGGAACTGCCGCTCTTACTTGAGATCGACCTGTTGCCGTGTTTAGCTACTTTCACTCCGGCACCGGCAACTACAAATGCAACTGCCGTAGAAATATTGAACGAACCTGAACCGTCGCCACCCGTCCCGCAGACGTCAATCACGTTTTCGTCATCGCACTTAATTTTGATGACTTTCTCGCGCATTGCCTTTACGAAACCGGCAACTTCTTCGGGAGTTTCTTTTTTCATTTTAAGCGCAGTCAACAGAGATGCAATCCTCGAATTGTTTTCATTGCCGCTCATTACGGAGCACATAACGTTGTATGCCTCGTCAAATGTGAGGTTTTGTCCCTCGATTACTTTTTCTAGATATTCTTTCATAATGCCAACCAGTTTTTTATTAAATTTTCTCCCT
>CAZRIQ010000052.1:0-1144 GCA_964600175.1 uncultured Melioribacter sp.
TTTTGTTTATTGCAGTTGCAGCTTTTCTACCTTCACCCATTGCTAGGATGACAGTTGCGGCGCCAAGAACAATGTCACCTCCGGCAAAAATTTTATCTGCAGATGTTTTTTGATTTTCATCGACGATAATATTTCCCCATTTGTTTACTTTGATTTCCGGCGTAGTTTGGCTGATAAGAGGATTACTGCCGTTACCAATCGCAACGATAACGGTGTCAACATCAATGACAAATTCGCTTCCCTGAATTACAACCGGTCTTCTGCGCCCGGAATCATCCGGTTCGCCGAGCTCGTAGCGCAAACATTCCATCGCTTTTACTTTTCCCTTTTCATCGCCCAAAATTCTTTTTGCATTCTGAAGGAAATGAAATTCAATACCTTCTTCTTTTGCATGAGCGACTTCTTCCTTCCTCGCCGGCATTTCGACTTCGGTTCTTCTATAAACGACATAGACTTTTTCTGCTCCGAGACGTTTAGCCATTCTTGCCGAGTCCATTGCAACATTACCGCCGCCAAGTACAACAACTTTCTTAGAATTGTAAATCGGTGTATCTGCTTTACCTTTCTCAAATGCGCGCATTAAATTTGCACGTGTCAGGTATTCGTTAGCGGAAAAAACTCCCACCAGGTTTTCACCTTCGATATTCATAAACATTGGTAAACCGGCACCTGTCCCCACAAAAATAGCATCGTAACCGTCTTTGTCGATAAGATCCATCAGCTTTCGCGTTTTACCAACTACAAAGTTTGTTTTGAATTCAACTCCCATCTTTTTTAGAATTTGAATTTCCTGGTCTATAATGTCATTTGGCAATCGGAATTCCGGTATACCGTAACGTAGTACACCGCCAAGTTTATGAAATGCTTCGAAGACGGTAACATGGTGACCTTCTCTTTTGCAATCGGCTGCTACGGTTAATCCTGCAGGTCCGCTGCCAACAACAGCAACTTTTTTACCTGTTTCCGGTTTTACTTCCGGTACTGAAATTTTACCTGTTGCTCTTTCCCAATCGGCAATAAACCTTTCAAGTCTTCCGATTGCTATTGCTTTGTCAACATTTTTTAATGCTTTCCCGACCATACAATTTTGTTGGCACTGCGTTTCCTGCGGGCAAACCCTTCCGCAAATTGAAGGCAGCAAATT
>CAZRIQ010000052.1:1154-6488 GCA_964600175.1 uncultured Melioribacter sp.
ATTCTTCGTGAGCTACATAATTGACGAAACGGGGAATATCTATTTTCACCGGGCAATCATTCACGCATGTTCTTTTAACACACTGCAAACATCTCATTGCTTCAATACGGGCTTGTTCAGTTGTATATCCTAGTGCGACTTCATTTAAATTATTTATTCTAATTTGTGGATCTTGAGAGGGCATTTCTTGGGCAGGTATATGAGTTCTCTCCTTCGCTTTCATATCATCTATTTTGGAAAGATACTGTACGATAAGCTCTTTTGCTTCTTCCGATAATTGTTCTTTTGTTTTGAAATTCATACCGAGGCTCCCTTATCGTGTATTAGTTTTTCAAGATAACAGTTGTGCGTTTCTCTCTCGAATTCTTTATATGAATTTAAACGCGCAATCATATTATCAAAATCAACTAAGTGCCCGTCGAATTCAGGCCCGTCGACACAAACAAATTTGATTTCCTTGCCGACATTTACCCTGCAGCCGCCGCACATACCTGTACCATCAACCATAATTGTATTGAGCGAGACTTGTGTAAATACACCAAAAGGTCTGGTAGTTTCCGAGCAGAATTTCATCATTAGCGGCGGGCCGATAACAACAACAATATCCGGTTTTGGATTACGTTGACAAATTTCTTTTAACGGTTCCGTTACCAGGGCTTTTCTTGCGTAACTCCCGTCATCCGTACAAACTATAAATTCGTCTGCAATTGCTTCCATTTCTTTTTCGAGAATTAAAAGTTCTTTAGTCCGTGCACCGATAATTGTAATAACATGGTTGCCCGCTTCTTTGAAAGCCTGGGCGATCGGATGCAATGGGGCAACACCGATTCCTCCGCCGACACAAACTACAGTTCCAAATTTTTCTACGTGTGTCGGTTTACCAAGAGGACCGACTAATGTTGGAATAATATCGCCGGTATTTAATTGAGAAAGTTGAAGCGTAGTTTTACCTACGACTTGAAAAATTATAGTAATTGTTCCTTCTGATTTATCTGCATCAGCAATTGTTAAAGGAATTCTTTCGCCAAGTTCTTCATCAACTTGAAGAATAATGAACTGTCCGGCTGAACGTTCTTCAGCAATTAGAGGTGCTTCTAATTTCATTAAGAATACGTCTTTTGATAATTGTTCTTTAAAAAGAATTTTACTCATTGGTTTTTCCCGGAAAGGCTTATAGGATTGTTTAAATTATAAGTATGACCATATTTTGAAAAATCTTGACCGAAAAAATATCAAACTATTTTGGATTAAAAAATCCATTTAAAAAAATTACCGTATCAAGCGAGATCAATTTGTTTATATTAATAAGAGTTATGGGGTAGTATTTAATAAGCTGTTTGGCTGCAAGATTTAATATTGCTAATTTTGAAGTCAAATTATTGATATATAGGAGAAAAACTGTGGTTATAGGAGTTCCAAAAGAAGTGATGCCTGGGGAAAATAGAGTGGCTGTAGTTCCAGACGTAGTATCAAGATTTATTAAAAAAGGTTATCAAGTCCAAATTGAAAAAGACGCTGGAATAGAAGCCGGATTTACAAATGAGAAGTACGAAAAAGCCGGCGCAAAAGTGATTTCGAGCCTTCAAGAATTATACTCTACTTCAGATATTGTGTTGAAAGTTCAAAGACCTATTGAACATCCATCTTTAAAGAAGAATGAACTGGAATTAATGAAGAAAGGAACGATTCTCATAACGTTTCTTTATTCTTTGCATTATCCCGACGCCGCGAAGAAAGGGGCTGAAGTCGGCATAGATATTATTTCTATGGATGCAATTCCAAGAACAACAATTGCCCAAAGAATGGATGCACTCAGTTCGCAGGCAAACATTTCCGGTTATAAAAGTGTTTTGATTACTGCAAATCATCTAGGGAAGGTTTTCCCTCTGATGATGACAGCAGCCGGAACTATCTCTCCTGCTAAAGTAGTAATTATGGGTGCGGGCGTCGCAGGTCTTCAAGCTCTCGGTACTGCCAAAAGACTCGGCGCAGTTGTGGAAGTTTCGGATATACGTCCCGCTGTTAAAGAGGAAGTCGAAAGCTTAGGAGGTAAATTTATAGATGTGCCGACTGAGGAATCAATGCAGGATGCAGGCGGTTACGCTAAAGAACAATCCGAGGAATTTTTGAAAAAGCAGAAAGAAGTTATTTTCAAACACGTTACTGAAGCAGATATAGTAATTACAACTGCATTAATTCCGGGAAAGAAAGCACCGATTCTAGTTACCGAAGAAATGGTTAAAAATATGCGTCCCGGTTCTGTAGTTCTTGATATGGCTGTTGAATTTGGCGGTAACTGCGAAGTAAGTGAAAAAGGAAAAACAGTTGTTAAACATAACGTAACAATTGTCGGTGAACAGAACTTGCCGAGTTTGGTTCCGTATCACGCAAGTGAAATGTACGCCAAAAATCTTTTCAACCTGATCGATCATTTTAGCGAAGAAGGAAATTTCAACTTCAACATGGAAGATGAAATTCTAAAAGGCGCTACGATTGTCAAGGACGGTCAGGTAGTAAACGAAAGGACTAAACAACTAATAAAATAGTCAGACATGTCAACCTTGCTCGTACTCTGTTTTGATGCCGTTTTATAGTGTAGTTTTGAACAAGGTTATGAATAAGAGCAAGAGAGTGATTAAGAATTAAAATAAGAAGAAATAAATTATAGGAGAAATCATGGAAAGTGTTGGTTTTTTGATGCTTATCTACGTTTTTGTGCTGGCGATATTTGTCGGGTTTGAATTAATAACCAAAGTACCGCCGACACTTCACACACCGCTTATGTCCGGATCGAATGCTATTTCAGGTATTACGATTGTCGGTGCGATTTTATCTGCGGGTTTGCAGGAATTTACCGTTAGTACAATACTTGGTTTGATTGCGATGATATTTGCAACAATAAATGTTGTTGGAGGATTTTTAGTTACCGACCGAATGCTTAAAATGTTCAAAAAAAAGTGAGCTAGACAATGAATATTTTCATAGAAATTTCATACTTAATTTCGTCAATACTATTCATATTTGGAATAAAACAATTAGCTTCTCCCAAGACCGCACGTAAAGGAAATTTCCTATCTGCACTCGGTATGTTTATCGCAATCGTCGTTACCTTGTTAGATCAAAATGTTTTGACTTATGAATGGATAATTATCGGTTTTATCGTTGGAGCTTTTGCCGGGTCGTTAATGGCTTACAAGATTCCAATGACCGGAATGCCGCAGATGGTTGGTTTGTTAAACGGCTTTGGCGGCGGTGCATCAATGCTGGTTGCTATTTCGGAATACTATAAGATAATGAACTTCCTTCAATATACTTCCGATCTTGAAACGAATATAACAATCATTCTTAGTATTCTAATTGGAGCCGTTACATTCACCGGCTCATTAATTGCCTTTGGAAAACTGCAAGGTTTAGTAACTGGCAAAGTTGTAAAATATCCTTTGCAGCATCCATTCAACTTATTATTACTTCTAGCGGTGCTTGTGGGCGGTGTTTACTTTGTGATTGATCCAACCCAGATCTGGCTTGTAATTACAATTTCTGCAGTTTCGTTAGTGTTGGGAGTCCTGTTGGTTTTGCCTATCGGCGGTGCCGATATGCCGGTTGCAATTTCACTTCTTAATTCCTATTCCGGTTTGGCAGGTTCTATGACCGGCTTTATTTTGAGAAATAATGAATTAATTATTGCCGGTGCATTAGTCGGTGCATCGGGAATTATATTAACAAACATAATGTGTAAAGGAATGAACCGTTCATTGCTTAATGTTGTAATGGGCGGATGGGAATCTGCCGGTTCTACCGGTCCGGCTCCAAGTACTGAGGCTCCTAAGGGAAATGTTAAATCGGTCGATTCCGAAGAACTTGCAATGATTTTTGATGCTGCAAGTAGTGTAATTATTGTCCCCGGTTACGGAATGGCAGTTGCACAAGCGCAGCATGCAGTCAGAGATTTGGTGAATGCTCTCGAAGCGAGGGATAAGAAAGTTAGGTTTGCGATTCACCCGGTTGCCGGAAGAATGCCGGGTCACATGAATGTTCTACTAGCAGAAGCACAAGTTCCATACGATAAATGTTTTGCGATGGAAGATATCAATGATGATTTTCCGAATACGGATATTGCATTGGTTATCGGAGCTAACGACGTTGTTAATCCCGCAGCTAGACATGATCAATCAAGTCCTATTTACGGGATGCCGATTTTGAATGTCGATTACGCAAAAACGGTTGTGATCAACAAGAGATCGCTTAATGTTGGTTATGCAGGAATTGATAACGAATTATTTTTCTATCCAAACACTCTTATGTATTTTGGCGATGCAAAAGATGCAATTACAAAATTGACTCACGAGATAAAGAATTTATAGAAGCGGTTTCGATTTTCGGAAAAGGCTGTTTGTTCGGACAGCCTTTTTCATTTAATCCCAGGTTTTTACTAGTTCTGTGAAATTGTAAAAAAACATAGTGACTTATAAATCCTCTACAAGGATTTAATGTCTAGAGTAATCTATTTTTTACAATAATTAAACATCTACGATGTTTTAAGCATGACCTCGTTGTCGTCAGACTCCGTTAGAGTCTGACGGACTCTAATGAGAGGTCGAATTATTGTAGAAAAATAGGTCAAATAAATTAACCATCCTTGTAGAGGATGAATTATGATTCTTAGGTTAAAACGCAAAGGAAAAGGTTATCTGCCGATTACTGTTCACCGATACATCTACTTTCTGATTGTGAAGATGCGTAACGTATTCACCTACAAAATAACCTATGCTTGCACCTATAAAGACATCAGACGTCCAATGCTGATTTTGGTATACGCGTGAAACTGCAGTTAAGATAGCGGGGATATAATATATAATTTTCAATAGAGTCGAGTTAGTGTTATTTGCAAGAACTGTTGAAAGCGAAAAGGCAAGACATGTATGATTGGATGGAAGAGACATTTTATCATCTTTGATTGAGAACGGATTATAATCGGTTGAAGATTCAGAGGCATACGGTCTTGATCTCCCGAATAGAAATTTCAATAGTAGTATTATTCCTCCCGAATATCCTGCGGATTGTAAAATCTCATACCCGAGTTTTTTATTTGTAATATTATCTTCCGCTAAACCATGTAAATAGAGTAGTCCGCCGATGATTCCCGTCGTATAAAGTTCACCCCAGATTCTTCCGCCTTCAATCGGAACGGAATGGTAGTAACTTTGATTTTTGAGTACATCGCTTTTTATGTCTTTGTCAAAATTCATTAACAAAGCTGTTGTTCCGACTACCCCTCCGAGTTTCAACCAATCGCTCGTTTGCCATTTGGTAGGGCTTATGAGGAAATCGATT
>CAZRIQ010000052.1:6498-9968 GCA_964600175.1 uncultured Melioribacter sp.
TCTCTTGCCTCGTAATAATCGTATTCATACTGTGCAAACGAAGAAGTATGAAGAAGTGTAATCTGTAATATAAACAGGATGATAAACTGCTTGATATGTTTATTCATAAAATTAAGAGAGGTCTATTTTTTATTGGCAGCATATTTTATGATTTCTGCCTTCTCAAGTGTAATTAATCCGCCGGAATTTGCACTTTCAAAAATATGTTCAACGATAGGGATGAACTCTTCAACCTTTTTTTGTCCGTCCACAATTTCAATAACAAGAGGCAGGTCTTCGGAAAGTCTTAAAATCTTTGCGGTATGAATTATACTATTCCCGCCGAAGCCCATTATTCCTTTATAAACGGTTGCGCCTGCCAAACCGGCTTTTCTTGCCTCGATAACGATCTTTTCATAAACATTTATGTTACCGATTTTGTCGGTTTCGCCGATGAAAATTCTTAAGAGTTTTGCTTCGCCTTCTATTTTCATATTTTACCTTGAAATTATGTATCCTAAGGAAACCCCGATCAATGTAGCAACCACATTTAAAAGTACATTAATCCCGGCTAAAAGGTATTGCGTGTCGCGGATGAAATTAAATGTTTCTAGGGAAAATGTTGAAAAAGTGGTAAAGCCTCCGCAAAGACCAACGCCCAAAAATAATTTCATGTTGGAACTCATAAGCTTTTTCTCATCCAACCCGAATATTAAAAAACCGAGAATAAAACTTCCAAGGATATTAACGACCAAAGTACCAAACGGGAATGAGATCGGGAATACTTTATAAGAAACCGATGAAATAAAATATCTTAATCCGCCGCCTAATCCGGCTCCGATAATAACATATAAATAGTTCATAAATCTTCGTTTTTAGTACAACAAAAAGAGTTTTTACAGAGTCTAAAAAGCAAATGTAACTTTTACGTTTGATTACAAGTCTAAATTAATAAAAATATTAGATTACAAAAAGGAGTCGAACAATGAGGAGATCATCAAAATTATTAATAGGTACCTTTGCTTTATTCCTATTCTTATTTGTGCAGGGTCATACCTTATATGCATTCGAATCACACATAATAATTGAAAAAACCCTTAAGGCGAAACCGGGTGAGTCGCTTTATGTAAAGGGGAGCGGTGCCGATGTTAAGATTTCAACGTGGGATAAAGATGAAGCTTATGTAAGGATACTGGGCAATAGAAGAGCAGAAGAGAAGATGGAATTCTACGTCGAAAGAAAGAGTGACGGTATCGATGTAATAGTTAAGAAAAGAGACGGTGATTGGTTCAATTGGTTCGGGGGAATGAGTCTTCGGATAGAGGTGACTATTCCTGATAAATATAATGCAGATATAAATACATCAGGCGGCGATATCGATCTTGCTTCTTTGCAAGGAGTTATCAAATTGAATACCTCGGGCGGTGATGTAAGAGTAGGCGATACAAATGGACCGCTCAGTGTGAGAACTTCCGGTGGGGATATTCAATTAAGAAGTCAAACCGGTAACACGAATTTATCAACATCAGGCGGCGATATTAAAGTTGATATGGTAAAAGGCGATTTGGAAGGTAGAACTTCCGGCGGGGATGTGCATGTAAAAGTATTTGACGGTAGTATTGATCTGTCGACTTCCGGCGGCGACATAACAATCGATTATTCCGGTTATAATCATGGAATTGAAGCATCTACTTCCGGCGGGGACATTGATTTAAGAGTCCCGGCGGATTTAAAGGCTGACGTAGAATTGCACTCTTCCGGCGGAGATGTCGATGTTGATTTTGATAACAGTCGTCCTTCCAAAATTTCTAGAACTAAGTATGAAGCGGATTTGAACGGCGGCGGAGAGAAGATTTATTGCAAAACCTCCGGCGGTGGAATTTCGTTAAGACAAAAATAATTTTATAGTGACTCCTTACAGCCGACTCTTACAGGTCGGCTTTTCCTCTATAGTTCCTTTGAAAAAGAACCCTTTTTTAGCTACTTTTCACTTCAAAACAAATCAACAAACAATAAAATAATATGAAAATGGATTGGAAAGAATACGTAGGAAAGGTTCTGAATGTAACTTTATTTGAAAATTATGGTGTTGTTTACGGACAGAAAGAAAACGAACATCCGGCATTTTATGAAATCGTTTTTAAGACCGGAAAGCTGCTTAAAGTATTCGACGACGGTCTGCTGATGGAATCTAAACGCGATGAAAATGTTTACCTCATTTTTATTCCGTATACTTCCATAAAATGTGTGGAAATTTTCTGATGCGAAAATCGGCAGGTTTAACCTTAATTCTTCTCTTTATTCCCATAATATTATTTTCTCAAAGTATTGTGATTAAAAGCTTGAGAACTTATAACTCATTTAATGAATCCTCCGCACCGATAATAGATGTAGAAGACCAGAATTTAAATTCCATTACAATCGAATTTGACGTGCAGTGCGATTACGCTCCTAACCTAATTATCAATTTCAAATTCTGCGACGAGGCCTGGAACCCGGTCGATAATGCATTTTTGATAAATCCCGGTTACAACACTGCTTATAATTTGTGGCTTGACGAATTACCGGCTACAGTCAGCGGAGCGCATTATCATTATGCCGGAAAATTCCCCGATCAAGATGTTACATTTCCGTTTTCAGGTAAATGGATTTACTACATTTCGGAACAATCGAATTCGAGAGAAATTTTAGCAACGGGAAGATTTATTGTTGTCAATCCTTTCGTTAAATTGAACACAGTTCTCACAAAAGGAAGGAGTGAAGGATTTCCGTCAGACAACTCAGAACTGGATAGAACAATTAGTTTGAAAACAAGTTTTGTGCTTCCGGATTCGCTGTTTGCAATGAACATAATGAATGTAGAAGTTATTGAAAATCAAAAATTCGATTATCCTATCATTATTCCGAAAGATGCAAGCAATCCCAACCGTTTTTATGATTGGAACGGTTCGAACAAGTTTTCTTTTACTGTGCGAGATATTTTTCCCAGCAACAATTATCGTCAGGTAAATTTGATGAATATAGATAAATATCAGCCTCCGGAAACAAACGCACACTTCGAGGGAATTGAAACTTCGGATTTTTACCAACTGCGCGAGAAGGATTTGGAAGGCGGGAGTGTCTTGAAAGATTTTCAGGACGATTACGCACAATACATGACTGTGATTTTCAAAATCCGTCCGCCGGGAAATGTTACCGACCCGATATTTTTAGTCGGTTCCTTTACAGATTGGGACGTTCTCCCTCAATATGAAATGTATGACGATAGCGGCTTACTTAACCTGGGAGTAGAGTTAAAAAGAGGAATTTACGATTATCAATATGTTACCGGTCATGTTGCGGACGGGAAAGTTATTGATATCAACTGGCTTGTTCTCGAAGGCAACTTTTGGGAAACCAATCATGAATATTATGTCTTTCTTTATTACCAAAGTCAGGACAAAGGCGGCTACCCGACAATCATTGGTTATTCAAAAATTTTCAGCGGTGGG
>CAZRIQ010000053.1:0-9961 GCA_964600175.1 uncultured Melioribacter sp.
TGTCCTGGGGGCAGGATATATATTTAATGATGATAAATAAATGCCCATTCCTAAATCCCTTCCCAAAGGGAAGGGATTTTTAAATTTTATTGACAGTCATTTTTAATTTTTGAGGAAGATAGAGAGGGACTTTTAGTTTAATCCGCACATACCGGATGCACATCCGCCGCCGTATGTAGGAACGCCGCAGCTTCCATCCGAACAAGAAGGTCCGCCATCATAGCCGGGAGAACTACTTCCTAGAGATGCGCTAAAGGTTGATAATAATTTTTTGCTGTTTTTTGAATTACAATCTGGACAAATTACTTCTTCTAAATTTGACGAGGATTTGTGAAGTATTTCATACTTTGTTCCGCAGTCGTTGCATTTATACTCAAAAATGGGCATACATTACTCCTTTTTCTAATGCTGAGCGCAGCTGCCTGTCCGCCTTAGGCGGAAAGCATCTCAATGTCTTTGCGTTCGTTTAACTTTTTTGGGGGTTATTATTTAATTATTCTATTACTGTATTGTTTTATTGTTGCACTACATTTGTCTTTATGTTGCCAATATTTTCAAGCGAAGCTTCTATTTTATCTCCCGGTACAACTTTCCCCACACCTTCCGGGGTTCCAGTAAAAATCAAATCGCCTTTTTCCAGTTTTAATCTAACCGAAATATATTTTACAATTTCTACAGGGTTGAAGAGCATATTTGCAATTGAAGAATTCTGACGTTCTGTACCGTTAACCGAAAGAGATATTTTCTCATTGCCTTTTAATTGGTAATCTTTTTTCAAAACAACTTCTGTTAGAACAGCCGCAGTGTCGAAACATTTTGCAAGCGTCCACGGATCTCCCTTTTCTCTAAATTGATTTTGGAGATCACGCAAAGTCATATCCAAACCGATTGTATAACCATGTATTGCCTTTTCAGCTTCTTCATCTGTAGCATTCTTAACATTTTCTCCGATGTAAAGAACAAGTTCAACCTCATGATGTAAATCGTTAGAGTAAGGCGGATGAACAACGGATTCACCGGAATAAATCACGTTCGATGCGGGTTTCAAAAAGATGATTGGAAATTCCGGAACTTCGTTGCCGAGTTCTTTTGCATGAGCCGCATAATTGCGTCCCACACAAACCATTTTTCCAATTGGGATTTGTTCATCGCTGTTTTTAAATTTTAAATATTTCATACTACTCCGTTAGATAAGTGTTTTCGAAATCGGTTTCAAACCAGATATCCAGTTTAAGTTTTTTGCTTTTTCTTTTTAGCTGCCGGGAATAAGATATTATTAAGTATCAATCTATAACCCGGTGAGTTCTTGTGCAAGCTTAAATCCGTGGGCGGGTCGCCTACTGCGTGCTGATAGTCTTCTGGGTCGTGTCCGCCATAAAAGGTAAATGTGCCTCTTCCGTAATTCCCGTGAATGTATTTGACCTGGTCCGTACCTGCCCGTTCTCCCATAATGATAATAGAAGGCTTGATCAATTCTTTCCTAAACATTGTTGTCTGTCCCATAAACCCGTGAATGACGTTTACATGGTCCTGCGTAAGCATTGTTGGAACCGGATCGTATTTTGCCGAGAAGTCGAACAACGTAAAGTAGTCATTCTCCTGGCTACCAATCTCCGAAGGCTGAATATCAATATTGCTGTATTCATAAACATACGGATTCATCTCCAATTTGAAATTTTGGAAAGCGAAAGTATTAGAGAAGTTAAGTTTGCTTTGAGCATCGGGATCAGGAGGATCGCCGTCATACATGCGGTCACAAATATCATCATTCATTGCGGCAAGAGCAATGTCAAATGTATCGGTTGCCGAGCACATAGCAAACAAGAAACCGCCTTGCCCCACATAATCTTTTATTGTTTGTACAACCGCTTTTTCCATTTCCGATACTTTTTTGAAGCCTAATTTTTTAGCTTCCTTTTCATAGGTTAATTGCTGTTCAATGTACCATTGCGCATTGCTGAATGCTGCATAAAACTTTCCATACTGACCTGTAAAATCTTCATGATGAAGATGAAGCCAATCGTAGTTTTTCAAGCCTCCGCTTAAAATTTCATCAACCCAAATTTTATCATAAGGAACTTCGGCATATTCGAGTGCGAGTGTAACTGCATCGTCCCAAGGTTGGAAACCGGGCGGAACATAAACCGCAATCTTCGGTGCCTTTTCCAAACGTACAACGTCCATGTTTTGATCGTCGCTTTGAACGAGCGCATAAATCTGTGCAGCATCGGTTGCGGAAAGCGGCTCGAAGGCAACTCCTTTCAACCTGCATTTGAGAGCGAGTTGGTTCGAATAGTCGAGCATAAAAGAACCGCCGCGGTAATTAAGAAGCCAGTCTGCCGTTGATCCTTCTTTCAATGCGTTATAGGTTATTCCGTATGCTTTCAAATGATCGGTCTGCTTTAGGTCCATATATATCAATAGCTTTGATTGAGCCGAAGCAGCTATCGTAAATGCAAATAAAAGAATAAAAATCTTTTTCATAATAGAGTCATTGTTCTGTGTACAACAAAAATATGGCAGGAAGAAACTTCTTGCAATGAATTTGTATTAGACCTAAGTAATCCTAAGCGGTTTTGCGGTCGGATTCAATAAAGATCGGTTTTTCTCCCTTGGTAACCGTGTCGCGAGTAATTAGGCATTTGTCAGCACTTTCGAGTGTCGGCAGTTCATACATGATGTCTAGAAGAATCCCCTCAACAATTGATCTTAACGCGCGGGCACCCGTTTTTCGTTCGAGTGTTCTCTTTACAATTTCATCGAGAGCGAGTGAATCGAATTCCAGCTCTACACCTTCCATCATAAAGAGCTTCTTATACTGCTTGATAATGGCATTCTTTGGTTCGGTAAGAATATTCTTTAAAGCTTTTTCGTTCAATGATTTTAACGGGGCTACAATCGGAATACGACCGACCAACTCCGGAATCAGCCCGTATCTTATTAAATCTTCCGGTAAAACTTTTTGAATAAGGTTATCGCGGTCCTCTTCCTGTGCGTTGTTAATATCGGAATCGAAACCGATAGTGTTTTTGTTAATTCTCGAAGCAATGATCGATTCGACACCGTCAAAGGCACCGCCGCAAATAAAAAGAATATTTTTTGTGTTTACGTTTATTAAACTTTGTTCGGGATGTTTTCTGCCGCCGCGCGGCGGAACACCGGCAAGAGTTCCTTCCAAAATTTTCAGTAATGCCTGTTGAACACCTTCACCGGAAACGTCTCTTGTAATTGATGTGCTTTCACTTTTGCGTGCTATCTTGTCGATTTCATCTATATAGACAATTCCTTTTTGAGCTTTATCCAAATTATAATCGGCAGCTTGAAGTAAACGAACAAGAACAGTTTCAACGTCGTCGCCCACGTACCCTGCCTCAGTAAGCGTTGTTGCATCAGCAATTGCAAAAGGAACATCCAGGATTTTTGCCAGAGTCTGGGCTAACAAAGTTTTCCCAACCCCGGTTGATCCAATCAAAAGAATATTACTCTTTTCAATTTCAACGTCGTCAAGGTCGAACATCGAAGTTGTTGCGGTAATTCTCTTGTAATGATTATAAACTGCAACGGCTAAAACTTTTTTAGCTTTATCCTGATCGATAACATATTCATCCAAGGCTTTCTTTATCATGTCGGGAGTTAAAGATGCACGGAAGACTTCCTTTTTGTTGAGGGAGTTTAGATTGTTTTTCAAAATGTCTACGCTGGTCTTTATACAGATATCGCAAATGTAAACATCCGGTCCCGCAACCATACTTGTAACTTCCGAACCATCCCTTCCACAGAAGGAACATTTCACCGTTTTATTGATTTGATCGTTTGCCATTTTCAGCCGTTTTTTGTTTTCAGCAAAGTTAATCTTTCACGCACCAGGTCAAAATATAACGAGTTTGGGAAAGTTTCAAGTAATTTTTGATAATTTTCTGCAGCTTTAACTTGGTCGTTTATAGCAAATTGGTAGATTTCACCTAATAAAAACATTGATTTGTCTGAATAAACCCTTGGAGGGCTCTGATTTGCGATTTTTTCAAGGATTTTAAGAGCTGTCGGGTAAGAATTTTGGGCAATCAACAACTCGGCATATTTAAATGAAATTAAGTCTTTCAGAACAAAAGAATTGGTTTTTTCGGATAAGTTTTTGAAATCTTCTATTGCTTTATCTATTTTGTTCTGTTCAGCAAGCAAATCAGCCTTGGCATAATCGTACAATTCTGTCGAATCGTTCTTTGAGGAATTGACTAGAAGTGATAAACTTATTGCATCGTTTGCATATGGAGTTGAAAGATTTGACTGCACTTCGTTCAACTTTTGGAGTGACTCTCCGAACTTACCGGACCAAAACAAAATTTTTCCGAGATAAAACAGAGCCTCGTTTTTTGTGTTTGGATCAGTCCTTTTGTTCGATAGAACGGTATTAAAATAGTTTTGAGCTTCTTCAAGTTTGCCAATGCCGATCTGGATTATTCCCAACTCGATGTTGGATTGAATTGCGTAGTCAGTCGACGGTGAAATTTTAAGTACGACTTTAAATAAGCTGTCTGCTTTTTGGAAATCCAGAAGTCTGTCTTTATATATTTGAGCAATGTGGAAAGTCGCTTCATCTCTAACTGCCGTGTTGTTATTTGTTTTTATTAAGTCGTTGTAGGCATCAACAACTTGGGCATAGTCTTCTTTCCCAACTATTTTGTTTTGTTTATACGGTTTCCAGTTTTCAAGGTCATCAGAATATTTTTCATCTATGGAAGCTTCAAGTGTTTTTGTATAACCAAGTCTTGCCAGCGAGAGAAGAGAAGAGTTACCGCCGTTATCTATTATTAATTTATATGCTTTGGAAGCTTGTCGATATTGTTTGTTTCTCATGGCTTCCTGTGCAAACCCAAATATTTGAACGCCCTTTGCTTTTATTAGGTCATCGTATTTAGTAACCGCATTAAGCGCGGCGTCATAATCGTCGTCCTGTTCGTAAAGAAAAAAAAGCAAGCTGTAAAGAACGGGAACCGAACTATGATCGAGAAATTCATTGACTGCCTCTATCGACTGTTTAACTGCTCCGGGGCGCGTTGCATAAACCAATATCCGGGATTTTACAGTGCTGATTTGTCCTGGTTGTTGGGATAACAATTCGCAATATTCCTTTGTTGCGTGGGTAAAATCCATTTGTGCTGAGTAAATATTAGCCATATCCAAAGAAAAAATAAGCGGGTTAGGAGATTTTTCTTTCCCCAGTTTTAAGAATTCTATTGCTTTGTCGAACGCACGGTTTTCTATTGCGTAATTTGCCATTAAGCGGTAAGAAGTAACCGAGTTGGAATTTGATTTTACACCATCGTCCCATGCCTCAAATGCTTTATCCTTTTGATCCATTATAAAATATGTGGTGCCGAGAAGTCCGTATAAAGTTAGATCGCTTGGTGACGTTTTGATTTTATTTTGGAGAAGCTGAACCGATGCCTCGTAATTTTTTTGTTTGATGTATACCCGGTTCAGCGCATCTAAAAAGATTGGGTTATTTGGCTGTTCATTGTAGACTTCTAGAAAAAGTGACGCTGCTTTATCTAACTGTCCCTGTTGTTCAAAACTCTGGGCAAGCCGATATTTACTGTTAAAGTCTTGAACAACTTGAGCTTTGGCACTGCTGAAAAATAGAAGCACCATTATAAATAAAAAGTATCTTTTCATAATCAGTCTAAAAATGACGGGTCAAAAATGTTTCCGATTCCAAGTATCTTATTCGGGTCAAAAATTAATTTTACTTGAGCCATTCCTCTCACCGTTTTCTTACCGTACATTGCCAATAAATACTCTTGTTTTAATTTTCCAATTCCATGTTCTGCTGAGACGGTACCGCCTAATCTTACCGCCTCTTTACACATTTCCAGATACACCTTCTTCGCATGGAGATAATCTTCTTCTTTTTTAGGAAGCATGTTCAAATGCATGTGGTTGTTGCCGAAATGACCGTAGACAACGTAATCTAGGCTATTCTTTTTAACCAGTTCCTTCGCAAAAGAAAAATAATCTGGAAATGATTTATCTGGAACAGCCGTGTCGGTTCCAACCTTTCTCACATTGTTATGTGTTATATATTCGGTTACTTTCCATGATATGGCGTGACGGAAATCTTTAAATTTCTCTTGCTCTTTTGGATCTGAGGCGAACCATGAGTTTTCTTCGTCGCCGTTATATTTATTGAGCAATGCCAACCATTCTTCAAACAGACTTTCTTCGTTATCTTCGTTGACTTCTTGTTCGAACCATACGGCAGCTTTTGCATTACCAGGTATTTGCGGGTAATCTTCTCTTAAGAAATCAAGAGAGTTTTCGTCGAAAAATTCCAAACCCCTTGCCGAAATTTTATTGATTTCATTCAATTTGGAATTATTATTTGAGAGATCTCTGGCTTCCAGTATAAAATTAAATCCGTCGCTCTCTTTTAGAAAAAAACATACACATGAAAGTATTTCTCCTGGTAGGTCAATAAGCCGAACTTTAATTTCCGATACAAAACCGAGTGTACCCTCCGAGCCGATAAAAAGATCGATCGCATCCATATTTTCTTTTATGTAATAACCGGCAGTATGTTTTGTAGAGGCCATTTCATAAGCAGGAAGAACAAAATTTATCTGTCGGCCGGAATCGGTGACGAGATTCATTTTATAATTTTTTGCGAAGCATTTTCCGCGTGTTAGCATTATAGAATCTCCGTCGGCTAAAATAATCTTTAAGGATTCGACGTAATCCCTTGTTGGTCCATATTTGAATGTCTTGGCACCCGATGCATTTGTTAAAACATTTCCCCCGATGAAACTGTCCCGCTCGGTAGGATCGGGTGGGTAGAAAAGTCCTTTCGATTCGACTTCGTTCTGAAATTCTCTTAGTATGACACCGGGTTGAACAATGGCATATTTTTCTTCAGTGTTTATTTCAATAATCTTGTTCAACTTCTCAGCTGAAATTACTACCCCGCCCTCGGGAACCCGTGCACCTGTCAGCCCCGTTCCGCTGCCGGAAAACGTAACTCTAATCTTATTGTTGTTACAGTCCCTCAGAATTTCTTTTACTTCAACTTCGTTCTCCGGGAAATAAACCGCATCGCAAAAACCGCTATAATTGGATGCATCCAACAAAAAATTTTCGATTTCGTCTTTGTTCTTTTTGACAATCATAATTTGCCGTCGTGAAAAAATTAAGAATGATTTTGAATTGTAGGATTAGTTATATCAGTCCGTTGATTTGCCGTGTTTTTGCATTGTCTTTTTCCAGGTTTCCATGTCAAGTTGTTCGGATTCCTCAATCAGCATTATCGGTATATCATCTTCTATCCTATAGCGACGTCTTGTGTTTTTGTCTGTGGAAACAAGATAATTTTCGTCGAGCACCAAATCTGCTTTAGTTTCCGGGCAGCATAAAATATCAAGTAATTCTTTACTAATCATTTGTTGCCTATAAAATATTTTAATTGGTGTACAAATTAAATCAATAGGGCTGTGATTTACAATGAATTATGCCCTCAAAATTGAAACAGGACGGGAGAATCCATATTTTTGAATAGCAATTTTTTTACAGAAAAGAAAATTTTATAAGGAGAAACGATATGGAAGATACAATAACCGGGATACCGTTATTGGGTGAGAAATTTCCGTCTGTGGAAGTTCAAACAACTCAAGGTATAAAAAGACTGCCGGAAGATTTTAGCGGAAAGTGGTTTGTGTTGTTTAGTCACCCTGCGGATTTTACGCCGGTTTGCACAACCGAGTTTGTTGCATTTGCAAAGAGAAATGAACAATTCAAAAGGCTGAATGCGGAGTTGATCGGTCTTTCGATCGACCAGGTGTTTTCTCATATCAAATGGCTGGAATGGATAAAAGAGAAGATCGGGATCCAGATTCCATTTCCTGTAATTGCAGACGATATGGGAAAAGTCGGCGGGAAACTTGGAATGGTTCATCCCGGTAAAGGGACGAACACGGTTCGCGCTGTCTTTATTGTTGACCCGAAAGGGATTATTCGTTTAATGATTTATTACCCGCAGGAAGTTGGCAGACAGGTTGATGAAGTGTTAAGGGCTTTAAAAGCTCTACAGATAGCAGACAAAAGTAAAGTTGCGATGCCGGAGAACTGGCCGAACAATGAATTGATTGGCGATAAAGTAATTATTCCACCACCTAAAGATGTTGTAACTGCAGAAGAAAGATTAAATTACCCGGATAGTTTTGACTGGTGGTTTACTTATAAGAGTCTTAATTAGTTAATGTACTTTTAAGAAAGGACAATTATTTTTGAGAATGGCGTTAGAAATTCTAACGCCGTTTTTATTTTGAGATGAAAATCATACGAGTAAAAATTTGCTGCATAGGTAGCATTGAAGAAGCGAAAACCGCAATTAAATTCGGTGCTTCTGCATTAGGTTTGGTTTCGGAGATGCCGAGTGGTCCAGGCGTGATTTCCGAAGAGTTAATAAGCAAAATTGCTTCAATCACTCCGCCGGGCATTTCATCATTTTTGCTTACCAGCAAGCAAGATGTTGGATCAATAGTTGATCAACAGAGAAGATGTGGGACAAATACAATTCAACTTTGCGATCGGCTTATTCATGGAACATATAAAGAACTTAGAGAAGCACTTCCGGGAATAAAGATTGTGCAGGTCGTTCATGTAACGGGAGAGGGATCAATCGAAGAAGCTGTGCATGTCTCTAAAAATGTTGATGCAATTCTACTAGACAGCGGGAATCAAAATCTTGAGGTAAAAGAACTCGGCGGTACCGGGAGAGTTCACGATTGGTCTATAAGCAGGAAAATTAGAGAGTCAATAAACATTCCATTGTTTTTAGCCGGCGGCTTAACTTCTGAAAACGTAAAAGAAGCGATTGAAAACGTAAAACCATTTGGACTAGATGTTTGTTCCGGCGTTCGAACAAATGGGAAACTTGATGAGAAAAAACTGAAGTTGTTTTTTAAAAGTGTTAATGAGATTATGAAAAGATAGATTTTTGGAAAAACATTTTTTCATCAACCCAAACCGATTGAGAACATGTGAGATCCCCCCGGCAACTAATAATTTAATATATCTATTGTTGCTTTAGTGGGAGAATCCAATTATATTATAATAAGATTTCATAGACCCATATCTTATTTAGGATATGTTTTTATTTGAAAAAGGAATGAAAAGGCAAATTTTCCAACATCTCAAAGCGATTTTTTTCTAATATTACACCCAAAACTTTTGGGGACATCTTAAAGAAATTAGCATGGGAGGTAACAAATGGATTCTTCCTCTCAAGAAATAAATTTTAACCAGATTGCAAGCTATCTGAAAAATTTGGAATCAAGAATTTCCCGCATCGAATCTCAACTCAATCTTGCTTCCGACACAACACAATCCGATATAAAATTACCTGAAATACTTCACCATCGAAATCCAGATGAAGCTGACCGTTTGGAATTGCAAATAGGTCAATACTGGTTTGCAAAGGTTGGGATAGTCGTACTTGCAATAGGAATAATTTTTCTTTTAACGTTCCCCTATAAAAACTTACCACCTGTATTTCCGAGCCTAATTGGTTTTGTACTTGTCGGTGTACTTATGTTTCTGTCCTATTATTGGAGGAAAATGTACGATTTCATTTCTCAATATGTTTTCGGCGGCAGTTTGTTACTTCTTTACTTTACCGTGCTGCGTCTTCATTTTTTCGGTTCGGCACCAATAATAGAAAATTTATCCATTGAAGTTTCTCTCCTGTTATTGGTCAATCTTATTCATATGTCGGTAGCGTATAGAAGGAAGTCTTCGTACTTAAGCGGATTTGGTGTTACCCTGTTCATGGCAACGGCGTTAATAAGCGATGATATTTACTTTATATTGAGTGCTCTTACACTATGTTCTGTCCTGATAGTCTTTTTGAAAAACAAGTTTGACTGGACCAGTTTTTATTCTTATGGAATCCCGCTTATTTATCTAACACATT
>CAZRIQ010000054.1:0-9945 GCA_964600175.1 uncultured Melioribacter sp.
CCCGTTTGTCTTAATAGCGGTCCGGTTGATTGCTCAATCTGTCACTCAGAAGCAGTATCGGACTATCAAATAAGTCAACACGGAATGCTGCACAATAAGGGAAACCCGGATGCCCCTTACTGCACCGATTGCCACGGCAAACACGACATATTGAAAAAAGACAATTTGAAGTCACCAACGTTCTCAAAGAACATTCCGTTATTATGTTCCGAATGCCATCGCGACGGAGCAAAAGCCTCAAAAATGATTGCCAAAGGCAATGAACATATTGTAAAAAATTATTCGATGAGCATTCACGGAAAAGGTCTACTGCAAAGCGGCTTGCTTGTAACGGCTACTTGTATCGATTGTCATACAAATCATAGAGAATTGCCTCCGTCAGATCCGCATTCAACTGTAAATCCCAAAAACATTGCAACTACCTGTGCAAAATGTCATTTAGGTGTGTACGAAGATTTTAAGAACAGCATTCACAGTCCAACCGTAACGAAGACAGATAAAAAGCTACCGGTATGCAATGATTGTCATCAATCGCATACAATTGCACGAACAGATCAAAATAAATTTAGGCAGCAAATTATCAATCAATGCGGTAAATGTCATGAAGATGTGGCAAAAACATATTTCGATACTTTTCACGGCAAGGTATCCAAGTTAGGTGAAGCGAGAGCCGCAAAATGTTCGGACTGCCACGGTTCGCATAAAATTTTACCTCCGGAAAATCCAAACTCAACATTAAGCCGTGGTCATATAATCGAAACGTGTAAGAAGTGTCACTCAAATTCCAATAGGATGTTTGTCGGGTATTTAACACATGCAACTCATCACAACAAAGAAAAATATCCGTATTTATTCTATACGTTTTGGTTTATGACTATTCTATTAGCCGGCACTTTCACATTCTTCGGAATACACACTTTATTGTGGCTGCCGAGAGCATTAAAAGAAAAGAAGAAAAGGAAAAACGAAAGGCGAGAATTATAATATGTCCCAAGAAAATAATATTGATCAGAAAAGAAAATACTACGAACGATTTGATGCTTTCTCAAGATTTCTGCATTTACTTGTGATAATCAGTTTTCTTTCGCTCGCTATAACGGGAATGGTTATTAAATTTTCCGGTGTCGGCGTTTTTCAAACTATTTCAAAAATTTTAGGAGGATACGAAGTAACCGGATTTATCCATAGGGTTGCTGCCATAATTACTTTCTTCTACTTTTTTATGCACGTGGGTTACTTGATCAAGAAAAAAAGCAAAAGGAAAGAAACAATAAAAAGTCTATTAAGCGGTGACAGTTCATTAATGTTCAACAAGCGGGACGTTAAAGAGTTTATTCAAACAATGAAATGGTTTTTGGGAAAAGGACCAAGACCTGAATACGGAAGATGGACTTACTGGGAAAAATTTGACTACTTCGCCGTCTTTTGGGGAGTTGCAGTAATTGGTGCAAGCGGGCTTTTTCTCTGGTTTCCTGAATTCTTTACAAGACTTGGTTTCCCGGGATGGTTAATTAATATAGCAACAATCATCCACAGCGATGAAGCACTGCTTGCGGTTGGATTTATTTTTACCGTTCATTTTTTCAATACCCATTTCAGACCGGATAAATTCCCGATGGATCGGATTATATTCACCGGCAAAGTTCCTTTAGATGAATTGAAAGATGATCGCCCGAGAGAATACGCAATGCTTGAAACCGATGAAAAATTAAAAGGAAGACTTACGGATGTTCCCCCTTCTTCGGCACTTGACAAAGCTGCGAAAATATTCGGGTTTGCTGCATTGATTACCGGTTTAACTATTATTATTCTCATATTATATTCGATGATTTTTGTTTACCATTAAAATTTTGGAAATATGAAAACCGCATTCAATAAATACCTTTACACCATAACGTTACTTTTAGTAGTTAATGTTTTCATACTGAACGGCACTTCGGTAGCACAAGATTTCAAATGTTTAGACTGCCATGAAAATGTAATTGAAAAATCGATTCATAACGGAATAATTGAATGTCAGGACTGTCATACAGATGTAAAAGATGAAGGACATATCGATAACGGCGCAAAAAAAGTTGATTGCGGTACATGTCATGAAGATTATGCCGAGTCAATGCAAAATGATATTCATAGAAGACTTAAAACCGTTAAAAATCTCCCGACGTGTACAACTTGCCATGGAACACATAATATAATTTCACCGAGCGAAGTTTCCGATAAAGCCAAAGACTACTGCGGAAAATGCCATAAAAACATGAGTACAACGTTGGCATCTACATACCACGTTAAGCGCACTTCTTCAAAGGTATGTTTCGAATGCCATGAACAAAAGGATATTAAAACTAATTTGAGTCACTCGGTTCACCCAAATCTAGAGTGTTCGGATTGCCATAATTACATAGCAAAGAATTTAGATGATCATCCCCAAAACGTTTCGGTTACACAAAAGGCTGATTGTTATCTATGCCATGGAGAAATTGCAAAGCAGCATAAAGAAAGTATACACGGAATTGCATTGAGCGAAGGAATTGATGAAGCCGCTAAATGTTGGGATTGCCATGGCTCGCACGAAATATTACCCGTGAAAAATCCTGAAAGTGAAGTTTACCCAACTAATTTGGCAACCACTTGCGGTAAATGTCATGATAATCCTACGCTAGTAAGAAAATACGATTTACCTATAAAAAACCCCGGTGTACAATACGAAAACTCAATTCACGGTAAATTAGTTGCAGAAGGTAAAATAGCAGCAACATGTACAACTTGTCACGGTGTGCACGATATTAAAAACAGGATTCAACCTGGTTCGAAAATATCGAGCTTTAACATCCCCCAAACCTGTGGTCAATGCCATCCGAAAATTGCTAAAGATTATGAACAATCTATTCACTGGATTAGAGCGAAACAAGGAATAAGAGAAGCCCCGGTTTGCAACGACTGTCATAACGAGCACAGTATTCATGCTGTAAACGGCACCGATAGAAAGGTTGAAGAGAAAAAACTTCAAGAAAAAACTTGTGTGATATGTCATGAAGATCCGAGAATGACAGAACGATTTGGAACCGAAGGCGGTGTAACAAAATCATATGAGGATAGTTACCACGGTCTTGCGGTAATGCGCGGGGATATGGATGCTGCGATGTGTGTTGATTGTCATTCGGTTCATAGAATTTTGCCGAAGTGGAATCCGGAATCGACAGTCAATGAAAAAAATGTAACAAAAACTTGTCAAAAATGTCACACCAATGCAACTGAAACATTTGCAAAAAGCTATTCTCACAAAGCCGAGACACAAAGAGCGGAAAACATTGAAAGTATTGTTGCGACAATTTATTTCTGGCTTATAATCTCGGTTATTGGAACAATGATAATTCATAATCTTTTAATATACATTCACGAAGTGAGAAGAAAACGGAAACGGTTAGCAGGAGAAATTTCAATACCGAGATTCACCAGGAACGAAGTGATTCAGCATATTATATTATTAACGTCGTTTATTCTCCTTGCCGTAACTGGTTTTGCATTAAAATTCCAGGACAGCTGGTGGTCGGAATTTTTAAAATACATCGGTCTAACCGAAACTCTCCGTCAATATATTCATAGAACTTGTGCGGTTGTAATGATATCTCTTGGACTATATCATATTTCCTATTTGATCTTTACACCAAGAGGAAGAGAAATTCTGAAAGGATTAATTCCCAAATTCTCCGATCTCGTAGAGGCAAGAGATAATATTTTGTTCTATCTTCATCTTAAAAAAGATAAACCGATTTTCGACAGTTATGACTACACGGAGAAAGCGGAATACTGGGCTTTAATTTGGGGCACAGTTATAATGGGCACTACCGGATTTATTCTTTGGTTCCCCACCGTTGTAGGTAATTGGGCTCCGATATGGTTGATTAAGGTAAGTGAACTCGTACATTTTTATGAAGCGATATTGGCAACCCTCGCAATTGTTGTTTGGCATTGGTTTTTTGTTATATTCCAACCAAGTGAATACCCGATGAGCCTCGTTTGGATTGACGGGAAAATGGCGTTGCATCATTATAGACATCATCATGAAAAACATTTTAGAAAAATAGTTGTTGAATGGAAAGAATTCACTTTGGGACTGAGAAACGAAAATCAACTCAGCAACTCGACCGGATTATTTATCAAAGCACTTAAAGGAAATAAAGTTGACCCGGAGAATATTATTAATAGAGAACTCGAAAATGATGCTCAACTGAGGAATTGGGTGGGAAACAAGCTGGAATCAAATAAAAATTTAGATAATAAGTGAAATTTAGATTAATCAGATTAAATCTAAATAAAAAGACCTTATTGCCAAATTAAGTTATTTAGACTATTTTTTGAGTGTAGTGTCTTCTTTTGTTCTTTACAAATAGATATAATTGAATCAAATAATTATAAACCAATCCATTGGAGGAAAAAATGTCTAATCGTATTTACGTCTCGATTATCTTTCTCGTTGCGACATTAATTGCCCTTCCGCAATTAGATCATGCTCAAGGTAAAGCCACATACGAAGGTGTGAAAGTGTGTGGTATGTGTCATAAATCTGCAAAATCAGGAGACCAATTAAAAGTCTGGCAAGAAAGTGCTCATTCTAAAGCGTACAAAACACTTCAGACAAAAGAAGCCGACGACATTGCACAAAAACTTTATAAGAAAAAAGCTGTTGATGTGAAGGAGTGTGTTTCTTGCCACGTTACCGGTGCCGGTATGGATAAAGCAATGTTTGGGAAGAGATTTGACATGGAAGACGGTGTTCAATGCGAAGCTTGTCATGGCCCGGGTTCCGAATATAAATCGATGAAATTGATGAAAGACAGAGCAGCTGCTATGAAAGCAGGTTTAATTTTATGGAAAGACAACAAAGAAATTGAAAAGCTTTGCGTAACATGTCATAACGATAAAAGTCCTACTTTCAAGAAATTCGATTTCAAAACTATGTGGGCTAAGATTAAACATCCAGTTCCGAAAGGTTAACTAATATCCGGAATCAACCATGAAAAAAATATTGTTTGTTCTGTTTCTTGCGCCGTTGATGTTATGTGCTCAAAACATTAACGGCATATTCTCCTCATCATACTACACGTTTCAACGATACGACAACCTGAACAGTTCGCAAACATTTGTAAGATCATATCAGACTGCAAGTCTGAACTTTAACATGGATAATGTTTCACTCAGAACAAGACTCAATCTTGAATCAAACATAGGCAACGCCTTGATTTCCGATCCAAGACTTCGATTCTATAATCTATACCTGGAAGCTCGAAATCTTTTCGATATCGCTACGGTTAAATTTGGAAGGCAATCCTTGTTTAACTCAGTCGCCGGCGGAGTTTATGACGGTATTAATGTTAAGGTCAAATATTCCGATTTCTCATTAACGGGATATTACGGCGGCAATGTTCCGGCATATCAAAAATTTGGTTTTACAAATGATCTTGCAAACGACTATGTTCTCGGAGGTAAATTAGAGACCACAGCGCTGAAAGATTTCAGGTTTGCACTAAGCTATATCGATAAAAATTTCAAACCGGTTGATTATACAACACTTAGGCTAAATTCCGATCTAGATCCGGTAACTTTGCTTATACAGGAGAAATCGAATCAATACAAATTTGTTTCTGCAGAAGCATCTTACGAAATGGAAAAAACCCTTAACGTTAACACCAGATTCGATTACGATCTAAACTTTTCCAAAGCGAGCAAATTTGAAATTGATGGCAGAGTCCAGGCAACAGATCAATTAGGATTCGACGTTTACTATAATTATAGGGAACCTCGAATAAGCTACAACTCGATCTTCTCCGTATTCAATTATGGTAATACACAGGAAGTCGAAGCCGGCTTGGATTACAAAATCAATAAGATTTATACAGTTGTCGGAAAATTCGGAAACGTTCAATATGAAGATAACAGTTCCCAACGTGTTACAGTTGGAGTTAATTCAAACTTGGGCAGCATCAGTTATAGAAAAACATTTGGTTATGCAGGTGAACTCGATGCTGTTTCAATCTATACTGCTAAATCGTTCAAGGACGGATTCATTACTCCTTCACTCGGCTTGTCTTATACAAGCTATAAACTATCGGAAGATTCCGCAACCAATTCATTAACGTCTCTTCTTGCCGGAATCAATATTCGCCCATGGAACAAAGTCTCGTTTGATCTTCAAGGGCAGTATTTCAACAATAAGATTTATAAAGATGATTTTAGGGTTTTATTCAAAGTCAATTATTGGTTCAACACTAATTTATAGAACGATATGAAACCAAAATATGTTTACCTTTTAATTTCAGTATTCATTGTTGCATTTTTAGCAGTTGCCGCTTCTACCGGGCAAGATGAAAACGAAAAGCCGAAGACTAACAAGGAATTGATCAAGTTCTCGCATAAACTCCATCTTGAATCCGTAGATTGTGTTGACTGCCATACAAAAGTTCCGGAAAGCACTTCTTTGGATGCGCAGCTTCTTCCGGATATGGAAACATGCGGTCAATGTCACGACGTAGAAGATGAAAACAATTGTAAGATGTGCCATTATGAAGATGTGCAGGAACCGCTGATTCAAAAGAAATCGGAAGTTGTGTTTAATCATAAGTTCCATATTACCGAACAGAAGATGGAATGCACAACATGTCACAAAGGTTTGGATAAAGTTGATTACGGATTTGAATCCGCCGAAGTGTTCCCGTCAATGTCTACTTGTTATACATGTCATAACAATCAAAGTGTAGCAACAGACAACGTCTGCGAGTCATGTCATATTTCCACGGCAAACTTAAAACCGCAAGATCATAAGCAAGTATCTTTTATGGATACACACAAGTTTGCTGCTAAGTCGCCGAACGCACAATGTCAAATGTGTCACGATGATAACTTCTGCGAAACTTGTCACGTTTCTACAAGAATTATTACTGAAAAGAATACTGCAGATGACTTTTACGTACCTTATTCTCCACATAAATTCACCGACGATGCAAAGAAGCAGCAAATTACAAGAGTTCACTCTTTAGATTATGTTTATACACACGGAATCGATCTTAAAGGTAAAACGTCAGAATGCCAGACTTGTCATGAAACAGAAACATTCTGTGCAGAATGTCATAGTTCCAAGGGAGGCGATTTTGCTTCCGAAGGAATTGAACCGACTTCTCACTTAATGCCGAACTTTGTTACAATAGGTGTTGGTAGCGGAGGCGGGCAGCATGCAACTCTTGCAAGACGCGATATTGAAAATTGTGCATCATGTCATGATGTTCAAGGCGCAGATCCGAATTGTATAACATGTCATGTCGATAACGACGGCATTCAAGGAACCAATCCTAAAACACATCCGGCTAATTATATGAGAGGTGAAGAAGGTGACTGGCATACGGATGCAGCTTCGTTGTGTTTTACTTGCCATACCGATGCAAATGCAAGACCGGGCGGCGTTAGAGGAATTGGATTCTGCGGTTACTGTCATAAATAGAAAAATTATCACTACGGGTTGAATATGAAATATATCAAAGTTTATCTAATTACTGTATCGATGATAGCGGTGATGTTTACCGCTTGTAGCGATCTTCAGGATAACATAACTCCTCCCCAAACTCAAGTAAGTGTAGTGCATGGAAGCGGATTCATTACAAAAGGATCGAGCAACTTTCACGGTAATTTACTTAAATCGACAAACTGGGATTTGAAACAATGTCAAGAATGTCACGCAAAAGATTATTCTGGCGGCCCGACAAAGGTAACTTGCAACACTCCTTCATGTCATTCATCGGTAAAAGGTCCCGAAGCATGCAACACATGTCATGGTGATTTCAACGACCCGTCTAAAATCGCACCTCCTCGTGCATTGGATGGATCCACTGCTGAAACTTCTCCCGGTGTTGGAGCTCACAGTACTCATTTGTTCGAAGACGTACTCAGCAAACGTATTGCGTGCAAGGAATGTCATGTAATTCCGACAGACGTCTTTGACCCGGGACATATCGATAATACACCCGGTGCGGAAATTACGTTCGGGGATTTTGCGAAGACTGGCGGTCTCAATCCGACATTTGATGCATCAACACTCAAATGCAACAATACATACTGCCACGGCAACTTTGAATTCCTAAAAGCTAATTCAACATTAAGCGAAGGTTTGAAAAATTTTATTTACACCTCCGACAAAATAACCGGAAATAACTTTTCTCCTGTTTGGAATAAAGTAGATGAGACTCAAGATGCATGCGGTACATGTCACGGGTTGCCTCCCACAGGTCATCGTAGTTTTGCATTGAATCAGTGTGCTGATTGCCATACAGGCGTGGTTAATGACAAAGGTGAAATCATCGATAACACAAGACATATGAACGGACAAATAGACGTCTACGAACAAAATTAAATTTAATAGCACTTTCCGCAAGAATGAGGCGCTCAGTTGGGCGCTTTTTTTTATCCCACCTTTAAGAAACAAGACAGCTTATCTATCATTCATGGAAATGTTATATAATTAATTCCAACAAAGTTATTGCCGTTGCCTTTCTTCATCTCATGGATAGCCGAATTCTTACATTTTTTGTTATTTTCGACATTTTTTTTGGCATGAGCAAGTAGGGTAAATATTTAATAGTTTTGTTATCCGAAATTATTATTGGCACAAAATTAGAGTAAAACTGTAAAACAAATGCAAAAATTATGATTGAATCAATTCATATTCTAAACATCGTACTCCCTATCCTCTACCTTACAACCATACTCGCTTACGGGTATGATTTTCTGAAAGGACAAAAATTCCTATATAATTCAAAAAGACTTTTCCTTTTCCTCACTCTTTTTGTTCACATTATTTTTCTATTACTGAGAACAATCGAGTACGATCATCCTCCAATTACAAATAAGTTTGAAATTTTTTCCGTCCTGGCATTCTCAATAAGTTTTTCATATTTCATTTTGGAATTATTGACGGATGTCCGTGGTACAGGAACTTTCATAATTTTATTTTCATTAATCTTTCAGGTTGTCTCTTCCCTTTTCATCGAACATAATTATATTGTACCGGAAGTTCTGCGAAACAGACTGCTCGGTCTTCATGTAATCAGTGCTCTACTCGGTTATTCTGGAATTACAATCTCTGCGGTTTACGGATTGCTGTTTATTCAGCTCTACCACAATTTAAAAGAAAGTAAATTCGGATTGATATTTAACAAGCTTCCCAGCCTTGAAATTCTTGAGAAGTTAAGTTTTAATTCCGCAGTAATCGGTTTTGTGCTGCTGACAATTGCAATTGTGATCGGCATTATTTGGCTGCCGCAGGCTTTCCCAAATTTCAGCTATTTCGATCCAAAACTTATTTCGACTGGATTTGTTTGGATTATTTATGGCGCGGGAATCTCTGCAAAATATTTAACTAACTGGTATGGCAAAAAAGTAATTATTTTTTCTTTAAGCGGATTTGTGATGGCTATGTTGTCTTTGATTTTGACAACTGTTCTTGCGAACACATTTCATTCGTTTTATTGAGAGGTTGAGTTAGAATTAGTATGAATCTATTTGGTATTACCATCAATCATAGAACAGCCCCGATCGAGTTAAGAGAAGCTCTTCATTTAAGCAACAACGAAATTATAGAACTGATCGGGAAATTAAGGACTGATCTCTTGTCGGAAGGATTTGTAATTTCGACATGCAACAGAACCGAGATATTCGGCTTCCCGCAAAAAAATCTTCTCGATTACAACAAGCTTATAAATGCACTGGTAAAATTTAAACCTGTTAAAGGCATTACATCGGAAAACTTTGAAAAGTATTTTTCGTGCGGCGCCGTTAGACACATGTTCACATTAGCATCCGGAATCGATTCAATGGTAATCGGCGACAGCCAGATTCTCGCCCAGACAAAAGAATCATTTGAAATCTCCGAGGACTTGAACTTTGCCGGAACAATTATGC
>CAZRIQ010000055.1:0-9815 GCA_964600175.1 uncultured Melioribacter sp.
AGCAACAGGATCTTTACCTGCCAACAAAACATGATCTTCCGATGTTTTGAAAGTTGAATTCCAAGTGCCTTCCCCTCCCCTCGCATTCATAATTCCGTCAATTATTGCCAGGTTAACAGGTCGCGCTCTATTTAAATCGCAAACCGACCTAGGAAGATGAGAATTTGATGGACCTCCGGTTCTATTGTGAAGAGCAGCTCTGTTCACTTGGTTAGTGGGTATTGTGTATAAATCTTTAGGAACAGTGCCGACTTGATTCTTTAGTGAGCCTGTAAAACCGGCTAGATAATGTTGTTTCATTTTAGGTATGGATATATATACGTCAACATCCGAAAGTATTTGATTCATTGAGAAGGAACTAAAATTGAAACTACCCGGACCTACTTCTTTTTCGATAAAACTATCATAAGGCGCAGGGTTATTTAGATCGACCAAATTCGCATTCAGACTTTTCTGTACTTCCAGGAATCCCGTGTTATTATAAGATGAACTGCTCCAAAGAGATTCAACAATATATAAATTACCGGGGCTCACGCCGCAATCCAAAACCAGCTCTCCGACAGCTCTTACAACTTCCGGATGGGTCCACATATTGTAAGGTACTGTACTTGTTCCGCCGGTTAAGTTTATTTTTATAGCAACCTTATTACCTGGTTTTACTACATCATTAATTCCGTCAATATTGTCGAAAAGATATTGCACCTTATTTTTAATAAATGTTCGATCGTAATTATCTGCTTTTGTAATTGCAACCTTGGCTAGGTAAGATGTACTACTTTTATGACCGTGGGCAAATACATTGGATGATTTTAAATATGGGGCAGCAAGTAAACCTGCGGCAGTAGCGCCTATCGTTGTAAAAAATCTTCTCCTTGAAAATTTTGTCTTTAAGCTGTTTTTTTCATCGTTTTCTTTCATGTTCTTTTCCCGGTAAACTTGGTAATGCTGCACTCGCAATATTTGAACGTGCATTTTTCAAATAATCAGCTCAATAATTGTGCCGGTAAAACAACAAGAAGCGAAAGTGCATTTGTAAAGCTCAACGTTAACAAGCTTGTTGCCCACGTAATTAATTATATAGAAGTTTTCTTCTTCATAGAAATCTTTATCGAAAACGGAATTACTGTTATCAAAAAAGTTTGTTTGTATAGGGGATTTCAATAAATCATATCCTATGTTTTGTTTCATTAAAAATACTAATGTTTTTAAAATTCTCTTATCGTTTTTTTATCTTGCAGCCGAACCAATATGCTGGAAATTTCATAATTTCAATCTCCGACTTCTTTATATAGGATTGATTCACAGTGCTATTGTAAACTTTATGTAGTCATTACATTGCAATTTATTTTCAAAAAAACGTTTCAGTCCACTTTTACACTTTTATCTTGGTTAACATTAACAAAGGCGCTTCGCACAGGCGGCGGCATTTTGGAATCTTTACCTTTTATGAATTTCCAGATTATCTCATTCAATTCCACATCCGGAATATCATCTTCTTTAGCAAAGTTAAATTCACCGCTTCTTTTGGATCCATAAGCAAGTGTTGGATTTTTAGCTTCTATATCAATTAATGGTTTTACTACATCGAAGGTTTTATAATCCGGTTCATCAACAATAGGATTAAGAATTGCATTCGCGGAAAGATCAAACTGCGTCATAGGTTTTAAACCCAAAATAAGTTCGATAGTTTTTAAAACGCCCGAAGTCGAATACATAGTGTGATCGACGAAGTTTCTTTTAATGAACGGACTGATTACCAACAATGCTGAGCGATGTGCATCAACGTGATCCGATCCGTTTTGTGCATCATCTTCCACGACAAAAATTATGCTTGAATTCCAATACTTGCTGTGAGAAATTTTTTCAATGATCAAACCCAAAGCGTAATCGTTTTGAGCAACATAAGCTTGCGGAGTTAAACTCCCCTTCCTTGTTCCCATTGTATGATCGTTCGGCAAACGCAAAAGATTGAAAGCGGGAAGTGAATCGGTTTTTACATATTCATCAAATTCTTTTTCCCATGCATTATATCTAACCATATCGGAAATATGTAAATCGAAGCCGGGATAATCCGGGTTTGTAAATTTAATCATGTCTTCATCATTGGCTTTATAAGTATCGTCTTTTTCTTTATGAACAAACTCCCCGTAATTTCTGAAGGATAAATTCTTTTTTATTACTTGATTCCAAATGTATCCGGAGGATGGCGCAGCAACTTCATAACCGCCTTCATATTCATAATATCCTCCCCTATGGCCGTAATAAACAGGCCATGTTTTTTCAGTAAAATCGGTTGCATAAGCTGCGGTCGACCAATTATGTCCGTCTGCGCTTACTTCGGCGTCACAATAAAAATTATCGAAGAGAGTAAAATCATGAACAAGCTTATGTTGGTTTGGCGTAATTTTTCTTCCTAATATGCAAATGGAAGAATCTCCGTTTCCTTCGGCAATATCGCCGTAAACCTGGTCGTAAGTACGGTTCTCTTTTATAATATAAAATACATGCTTTATTTTATCGCTCCCTTTGCTATCAAATTTCGAAGGAATGATGTTTTGTTCAACATCAGTTTTCTTTTCATTTGCATAAGGCGTATTTGAATAAACTTTTTGAGTATACGACTGCAAGGTTTTATCATCCGGATAATTAATAATAGATAACGTTCCTTTGAATAGATATCCGATGTATTGATCGCCTTCGTGTTTGGAAGTGTCCGTTGGCTCCGGTCCGTTTGGATTTGCTTTGGACGAAAGCCCTTTGCCGTTCGCAACCAAAATTTTACTCGCGCCCAACATTTTTACCGATGTAGGGTACCAACCAACGGGAATAAAACCAATGCTTTGCGACCTGTTCTTTTCTTTAATATCAAAAAGGGTGATATAATTATTATCCGCATTGGCAACTATTAAAACCGATTCATCTTTATTAAAGCAAATCGCATTAGGCGTACTTCCATAAGGCGTGTTAGGGAGCAAAGAAGAAACTATTTTTTCTGTTTCTTGTTTTATTTTTAGATCAACTATCGAAACAGAATTATTATTTGCATCGGCAGTAAAAAGACGGTCGTCTTTTTTTGTCAACAAAATTTCGGTTGGATGATCACCTACTTTTATTGAATTGGTTACGGAAAATGTATTTAGGTCAATCTCCGCTATAGAAGCTTTTGCCCACAAAGAAACATATGCAAACGTGCCCGCATGATTTATTTTTACGTCATAACATTCACTGTCAAATTTTATTTGTTTGATCACTTTTTTCTTAGCTATATCGCAAACATATAATGAATTGCTTAACCTGGAAACAGCGAGTAATAAATTTTTATTTTTCCAATAATCCAGCCCGGCAACCGAAACATCTTCTTTCGGGAACGGCTGTCCAATTATGATTGAATCACTCAGAGTCAGATACCCTGCATTAAAATTATAAATATAGATTAAATTATTATTCGCACCGGAAACAAAAAGTTTGGAGTCGTCGTTGTTAAATACAATACCCAACCATGTTTTATCTACAATAATTCTTTGAATTTCTTTTTTGCTTTCAATATCTACAACGGAGATCGAATTAATTTGCGCACCGCTGTTTGAAGTTATTGCATATTTCTCATCCTTTGTTATAACTAAGTTCAACGGCAGTTCACCAATTGCAACTTGATCTCCAACCGGTGTTAGTTTCCATCCGTTTGGAAGTAAAGTGTAATTTTCAAATTTACCCGGCACAATAATTTTATTTTTATCGGAAGAACTTTTACAACCGTATAAACTTAAAATAAAAAGTAAGAATAAAATTGATCCTTTGATTTTCATAAAAGAAGCCTTCTATTAAATGTATCCCAAACTAACAAAAATGAAAGCATTCGTAAAGGAATTTATACTTCACTGATGTTAATTAAACCAACAAAAATAATCAGTATGAATTAAGTTTTCATCAAGTTAAAAATGGTAGACACAGCGCTTCTAAAATGACAAATGATCATTCTACGATTTGATAATCTTTATAATTGACGGAAGCACAATCAGCAACAGGGGCAGTGCGAAAATAAATCCACCGATAATCGCAATCGCGAGCGGCTGATGCATATCGGCACCAGTTCCAATTGCAAGCGCCAACGGAAATAGTGCTGTAATAGCTCCAAGTGCTGTCATCAGATTCGGACGTAGCCGCGTCGAAATTGAAGACACAATCGAATCTTCAAAATTATTTGTGCTTCTGAAAAATTCCCTAAACTGCAAATACGTAAAGATTGAGTTTTCGCCTATTATTCCAACTACCATTATTATCCCCGTATAACTTCCAACATTAAGAGGAGTACCGGTAATGAACAACGCCAATACGCTTCCGGAAATTCCAAGAACTGAAATAAAAATTATTGACAGCGCCACACGGATATTTCTGAACAAAAACAATATAACAGTGAAAACCAAAAAGACCGCCGAGATCAAAATCATTAATAGTTCCGTAAATGCCTGCTGCTGTTCGGCGAATGCGCCGCCGTAAACAACTTCGTATCCTTGCGGTAATTTTATTTGGCTTCCAATTTTTTGTTGAAGCTCTTTTAATGTGCTGCCGAGGTCGCGGTTATTTAAACGCGCAGTTACTACAATCATCTTTTTAAGATTTTCTCTTTCAATTTCCGCAACCCCTTTGGTAATCACAATATTCGCGAATTCACTTATCGGTTTTATCCGTCCGTCCGGCAAAAAGATGTTTGCATTGCGAAGACTTTCGACAGTATAGTTCCGGTTTCCTTCCAGCATTCTTATGTTGGTCATTTGATTTCTTTCGAGCACAGAGCCGACGACCGTCCCGTCAATTTTTGTTTGAAGCTGCAACTGTAAATCTTGCGGAGTTAAATTATATTGAGCGAGCATTGAAACGTTCGGTTCAAAAACTATTTCCGAGCCGGCGTAAATTAATCCGTCAAATGCGTCGGCGGTACCCTTTGTCTTTTCAACAATCTTTGTTACTTGTTCGGCAATCTCTTTTAATTTTTCGTGATCGTCGCCGAATATTTTTATTTCAATCGGCTGAACAGACGCCATCAAATCGCCTAGCATATCGCCGATAACCTGACCAAAGTCAACATTCAGCGCCGGCAATCTTGATTCTATTTTCTTTCTTATTTCATCCGAAACCTCATCGGTTGTCAAACTTCTATTCTTTTTCAGTTGAATTAAATAATCGCCGTCGTTCGCTTCGGTGATAAAAAATCCCATTTGCGTTCCTGTTCTTCGCGAATACTTTTCAACTTCGGGAGTTTCATCCAATATCTTATCCACTTCTTTCAGCATTCGTATAGTTTCTTCCAAAGATGTTCCAGGCGGACTTTTATAATCGAGTACAATCGAACCTTCATCCATGTCGGGTAGAAATCCCGAAGGAAGTTTTGGAAGAATAAACATTGCGGCAGCAATTAAAACAGCTGAAAATATAATTGCAATTATCGGTCGACGAATAAAAAAGTAAACCCAGTTTCTTTTCTTTGTTTCTTTTGTGTGAACTATTGTATTGTCTTCACTGCGCGAAATTAAAATGTAAATTACCGGCAGACCAACCCACGTAACGAAAAACGAACAAACCAGCGTAATTATCATCGTGTCCGTCATTACTTTGAAATACGCGCCGGCGACACCGCTCATCAAAACAAACGGGAAGAAAATTACAATTGTACTCAGCGACGAACCGATCATCGCGGGCAATAAATATTTTATTGCTTTTCCAACGAGATCAAAACTTTTTTCTTCTGGATGTTCTTCGTGCGTGCGGTGAATTTGTTCAACAACAACAATTGCGTCGTCAATTATTAATCCTACCGCGGCGGCAATCGCACCGATAGTCATTATGTTTAAAGTATAGCCAAGTGAAAAAAGCACCGTTAACGTCAATCCAAGCGTAACCGGAATGGTTATTAAAATTACCGAACTCGCTTTGAACGAACGCAAAAAGGCGACAGTAATAATCATTGCCAGCAGCAAACCGATCCACAAAACATCCCGCAGCCCGCTGATTGAATCGCTCACAAAATCCGCTTGATTGTAATACTGAACTAAATTGTAATCTTTTGGTAAAATCTTTTTGAGTTCGGCGACTTGCTTTTCAACCGCGTCGGCAACTTCAATTAGATTTGCCCTCGGTTGTTTTATAATTGCCACAAGCGGAACATCTTTACCGTTAGCGTTAATACGAATGTATTCCTTCATCGGTGCAATCTGAATATCGGCAACATCTTTAATCCGGATAGTTCTTTTTCCGTTGTTGGCAAGTACAGTGTTTTCAATTTGTGTTTTGTTCTTAACGGAAGCGTCGGTAAGTGAAAGATAAAGCCGGTCGTAATCCGAAACGTAACCGTTGGACTCAATAAAGTTAGTTTGAGAAAGTACGCTTTGAATTTTTTCAGGAGTAATTCCAAGACGGCTCATTTTTTCCTGATTGAGAAGAAGATGAAACTCTTTGGTTTTACCGCCAATAATTGCAACTTCGGAAACGCCGTCAACTCTCGACAAAAACGGTTTAATAGTATATTCGGCAAGTTGCCGCAATTCCATTTGAGTTTTATTTTTTCCTTCGAGTGAAAATCCCATTACGGGAAGAATCGACGGATTCATCTTTTCGATTGTAATTGAAATGCCCGGCGGGAGGTCTTGCTTAATTTCATTAATCCGGGCTTCAACCCTTTGCTTGTTCAAATCTACATCGGCTTTCCAATCTATAAACGCGGATATCTCGCAGCTTCCGCGGCTTGTAATACTTCGGATTAATTTTAAATCTTCAACTTTTTTAATCGCGTTTTCCAAAGGGACGGTTACTTCAACCAGCATTTTATCAATCGGCTGCTGACCGTTCTCGGCTATTACTTTAATCTTTGGAAAAGTAACGTCGGGAAACAAACCTTTTTTAATTTGCAAAAGAGAAAATATTCCACCGGCAAGAATGAAAAACAAAATTGCGGCAATCGGACTTTTATATTTCAAATAGAAATTTTGCATCGCGTTACTTCCCAACCTTTACGTTTGCCGTATCGGGAAGTCCGTAAGCCCCCACAAAAATTATATTATCGTTTGCATTTAGTTTCGGCGAAAGAATTTGAACCATATCGCTGTCCTCAATTCCCTTTTCAATTCCGATTTTTACCGCAGTTGTGTCATTTACCAATTTCATTATCCAGAATTCGTCGAGAACATCGCTGCTCATTATTGCGGATTTTGGCAACACCGCGGAATCTCTATAAATCTTCAAGGGAATTTTTACAATGACATTTAAATTCTCAGGCAGAGACTCATTTACCGGAACATCAACCAAAAACGTTTGCGTTTGTGCCGCAACATCCACATCCGGCAATCTTCGCGAGATGACCCCGTTAAGTTTGCTTCCGTCCGGCAGTTGAATCATACAATTACTATTTAAGTGAACAGCGGAAATATTTTGGTAGGGAACATTCAAAATAATTTTTAACGAAGACGGATTAGCGACAACAGCAATTTGTTCTCCGTCCGAAACATAATCTCCGGTATTAAAATCAATTTGTGTTAGTACTCCGGCGGATTTAGCTTTGATAATAATTTCGCCACCGAAGTTAACACCTCCCAAATTTAATCCTGCCGTATCAACCGCGGATGCTTCTTTTGTTTTTAATGTGAATAACGGATCGCCCGGATTAACTTTATCACCGATAGTTTTAAATGATTTTTGAATGTAGCCCTGAAACGTTGCGCGGACAATTTCTTTTTTTATAAAAGTTGTGTTTCCGTTGAGAGTCAAATAATCCGTAAGCGTTTTGAATACCGGGCTCCCGATTTCAACATTGGCTTTTACTTCTGTTGCGGAGTTGTCTTTTTCACCGCCGCCGCAGCTCAATAATAGTATTGAAAGCAATACCGGAAAGACCGCATGTTTGAAGTTAAATTTCATTTTACCAATTCCAATAATTATAATTACTGATTTCAAGTTGATAATTCATTTCGGTGTTAATTTTATTTGTCTTAATGTCTATGTAATTTTTCAAAAGCGTTAGGTATTCAATCATCGATAAGTTGCCTTCGTCGAGCTGTTTTTTCGAAATCGAAAGTAAATTTTGGTAATCACCAATTTGCTCTTTTAAATCGGCAAGATTTTTTTTTAGTGAACTAATTCTAACTTCTGCATTCTGCCGTTGTGTGAAAATATTTTCGGATAAGTAATTTTTATATTCACCCAAAGTCTTACCGGCCAGATAAGTCTGCTGCCTTGTTATATCTTTCTGGCCCCCGTCCAGAATCGGCATTGAAAAATCTATGCCGGCACTTATACCGAATTTTCTTTGGATATCGTTTATTTCAACCGCATTCAGTCCTGCGTTAAAAAATAAATTTACCTGAGGCCGATACTTAGTTTCAAATAATTTTTGTTGATTTACGGTATTTAAACTATCTAGATAAAATTTAGTCAGAAAATTAGATTGGGCTGATACAGGTTTGATCGGCTTTAGATTTACGGAATCGATTTCAACAATTTGAGTGTCTTTAATTCCGCAGAGTGAATAAAGCTGCATAAGCCCGCTCTTATAATTCTGTAACATTTCATTTAGATTTATCTGCTGTGTCTTTAATTCAACTTTAAGAAGTAAATAGTCCTGTGCTTTTACGTAGCCGTTTTCAACTAGGTCACCGGTAATTTTAAGTTGATTGCTGAGGTTCTTTTCAACATTTCCGGAAAGATTATAAAGCATCAAATTCTGGAGAGCGTTTATATACTGATCCGTTACTTGTTTTGTTAAATTATGCTTTTCCTCATCTAATCTGTTATTGTAACTTTTCCCTAAAGTCAGTCTCTGTTCCTCTAAAGCATCTGACAAACCGCTGTTGAAAATATTTTTTTCCAAATTAACCTGCGCTGAGTACCATCCGCCGTTTGTAATACCAACATCATAGCCGATTGCTTTGGGATCGGGATTGGCGGAAATCAATTGCCCGTTGTTATTGAAAAAAGGCGCAAACAAATAATTACCCGTCAGCGATAGATGGAATGCCGAGTTTTGCGCTTCATCTAATTTTGATTGAAGATTATTAATCAATCCTAAATTTTGGAAGTCTTTTAAAACGGGAGAATTATTAAGCGCCTTATTAACAAAATAATCGAGGTTATACTGCCCGAAGATCGATTCGGTCAATATTAATAAAAACAGCAAAAGTTTTTTCATTTTTAAATTTCTTCCGAATAATAATTCAACGTGACGTTGCAATTTATGAAAATGACAACAGAATTACTTTCTACCAACGATTAACACACCAAAGCTTTGTGAATTATCTTTCCCCTGGATATTTCCGATTAAATAAACATTGTGTGTTGTCGGATCAAGCGTCATCGTTCGCATACTCTTAAAAGTCGGGACATTATCAACCACTTTAAATTCTTTTGGTGAGATTTCTTTTATGACGGTTAAAGTCCCTTCACCGTTGGAGCTGAATGCAAAATTTGTTTCCGGGTCAAACCTGCATGCATCAACTCTTCCGCCGATGGGCGCTGTAGTAATAATTTTTCCCGTTTTTGCGTTTAACATTGTCATTAAATTGTTACCGCAGCCGGAGAACAAAATATTATTTTTAATATCGAATGCCAAACCGGAAGGTTCCTCACCGGGAGCAATTGACCAAGTATTAATTACTTCCAACGTTTTAGGATTGAATACCTGAATTTCACTTTTGTCTTCTATGTTAACGTACATCAAGCCATTATTGTTTGAAACGCAAAATTCCGGCTTACCGGCAAGAGAAACTGTGCCGACAACTTCATTTGTTTTTGCATCATATTCATAACCGTTTACTTCAAGGTATTCAATT
>CAZRIQ010000056.1:0-6679 GCA_964600175.1 uncultured Melioribacter sp.
GATTCCAGTCCATACGGCATACGCAGTTCCTATGGGAAGATTTTTAACTCCCAGGGCGAGAAAAACATAAGTCAATATCATGCTTATTACCGTCAGTGCAGTTGCTTTTAGCTGTGTAAAACCTTGACTGTATTTTAATCCAACAGCCCATGTCACTTCGAAAACAGAAGCTATAAAGATGTATACCCAAGACAAGTTTATTCTCCTATAATGATTCCAAATTCATATTAAATAACGGCAATTCTAATTTTATTTTGACAGATAAAGATAAACAAACGTCTCGATAAATAATCAAATGAAATTTGCCGGTGTTATCGGAGTAATCTTTGTACAAATAACTTAGGGCAATAATCCGTGAAATCATTGACAAACCGGTATCAGTTTTTAAAATTTGAAAATGATAAGAGAGGTGTTTATGAAGGGTCTAAAATTCACATCAATACTCTTTTTTATTGTATTGATTTTTAATTGTAACCATCAGAATTCTTTTGCGGAAAACGCTTCAAACCGGAACGGGTATGTTAGATTAATTGATAAACTGTCTTGGCTTTCCGGCGGATGGAAGGGTGAGAAATGGGGAGGAACAATTGAAGAATATTGGTCCGAACCTGAAGACGGTAACATGATAGGAATGTTCCGGTTTATAAGAGACGGGCGAATTCAGTTTACGGAATTGATGTACATACAGGAAAAGGATCAAACACTTTTATTCCGGCTGAAACATTTTGACAAGGACTTCAAAGGTTGGGAAGATAAAGATAATCCAATTGATTTCCCTTTAATTGAGATGAAGGATAACGACACAATATTTGACGGATTAACTTACCAACTTATGCCCGACAGGAAATTAAAGGCAACACTTTTTATTAAAGACGATAAAACAGGAGAAGAAAAGAAAGAAGAATTTATTTATTCGAAAATCAATGCTTCTCAATAATTCGTTCAATTGCTTGAATTTTCGAGATCGCTTTTAATAATACCGTATGTTGCAATGTCGATAAACTTTCCATCCTTAAAGATGTGTTCGCGTAAGGTGCCTTCGTACTTCATTCCTATCTTTTGCATCACTTTTCCTGACGAAGGATTATTCGCAAAATGATGTGCATGAACTCTGTTTAACTTCAATTCATCGAATGCGAAGTTTAACATTGCTTTTGCTGCTTCAGAACAATAACCTTTGTTCCAATATTCCTTACCTACCCAGTAACCCATTTCCGCACTTGAAAACTCCGGGTTCAGTGTTAAACCGATCATTCCAATTAAACTTTTATTTTCTTTTAACGTGATTGCGAGAACTAAACCTTTATTATCGAGAAAATCTTCTTTGCATTTATTGATAAAATATTCCGCCATTCCGTCTTCATAAGGATGAGGAATATTTGTAGTTGTCGCGGCAATTTCCTTATCCCCTGCCAGCCGTTTTATTTCTTTTGCGTCCTGTAAATCCGGCTGCCGGAGTATTAATCTTTCCGTAGTTAATATTGGCGGTGATTTCATAAATGAAATGTAATTCTAAAATGAATAAAGATCTTTTAGCAACTGTAAGCTGACCGCAAAATTCTTAGTTCAACAACTAAACTATTATTGCCCTTCAATGTTAATTGCTACCTGTCCCGTGAAGTCCGTCAACTTAACGGAAACTTTATCAGGCTTGCCTGTTATTGTTTTGTTATAAGCTGTCTGTCCTTGAAATTGTTTTGACAGTATGACATTTCCGCCTGAGTAAATTTTTAATTCGGCGGTGCCTGCTTGAAGAGAATTGATGGCAACCGAAACATTGACTGACGATTTTGAGAAAACAACAGTATGCTGCTGGTCGTAAGAATAAGAATAAGCATTTACCGAAAAGCTGAAAGAGTCATTGCTGATCTTAACAGCTTCTTGATTATTGACGAGACCTTCATCGAGAATACCGATCTTGTCTTTGCAGGAAGAAAAGATTAACAATAGGAACACAAATGAAATTAGACTTGTACTTCGTTTCATAATTTATCCCGTACGGTAATTTGAAAATGCAGTTGTAAGTTACTATTTGTATAATGGAAAATAAAGACGATTGTATCTCCTTAAAAGATAATACATCCGGGAATTTTTAATGAACTGTTATTTCATTTTTACGGCAAGTTGTCCGCAAGCCGCTGCAATGTCGTCACCTTGAGTATCGCGAATCATAACTGTAATGTTTTGTACTCTAAGTTTTTCTACAAACTCAAAAATCTTGTCGTGGGATGTCGATTCAAGCTCAGCCGAAATCCCGTCCGGTTTCATATGTTTGATGCTGTTAAACGGAATTACGTTTATCTTGGATGGAAATCTCCCGCAAAGTTTTTTCAATGCTTTTACATCTTGGTCTCTATCGTTGATGTCTTTCAGCATCGTATACTCGAATGTGATTCTGGTTTTTGTTTTTCTAGAATAATACTCAAGTGCAGCAATATTTTCTTTTAAAGAATATTTTTTGTTGATAGGCATAATCCGGGACCTGGTTTCTTCGAAGCACGAATGCAGAGAGAATGCAAGTTTCACCCTGTAACCGGAATCGGCAAGTTCTTTTATTTTATGAGGAATACCCGCCGTCGAAACTGTTATTCTATTCCTGCTCAATCCTTTATTTAATTCGTTTGTGAAAATGGAGAGAGTTTTAAGAGTAGTTTCGAAATTCAACATCGGTTCGCCCATACCCATGTAAACAATATTTGTAATATTTTTTTTACCGTAAGCCTTTGCTGTCAAAAGATACTGGTCAACAATTTCTCCCGCAGTTAAATTTCTTTTGTAACCCATTAAGCCGGTCGCGCAGAATTTACAATCCAAGGGGCAACCGACCTGCGTTGAGATACAAAGTGTGGTCCTGTCTTTCTCAGGAATTACTACTGATTCAATTTTTCTATTGTCGAACGTGGAGAATAAAAATTTTTGTGTTTTTGTTGAAGTCGATTCCTGCGTCGTTGAAAGATCAAGAGTTTGAAGAGAACAGTTTTCCGAAAGTTTGTTTCTTAACTCTTTCGATAAATTTTTCATCTCTCCGAAATCACCTGCGAGGTGGTTGTAAATCCAATTAAAAACCTGACTGCCGCGGTATCCCGGTTCTCCTACAGACTCAAAGTATTCCTTTAGTTCGTCGAGGGTCAATCCTTTTAACAGTATTTTTTTCTTTAATTCCATGCCGCACAAAAATAAGACTAATTGTAAAATATCGGAATTATTTTGTTATTAATGGCTTAGGATATGCCAAATAATGGCTTTAATTTGATTAATAATTTTTTACTAAGTCTAACATTTATTTTGGTACTATATCGTCAGTTCTCTTCGTTGCAAACTTATTATTAATGGTTTATTTTTGATACTAAGGGATTCCCACAAGGAGTTCCGATAATAGATTTACCAAAAGTAATCTAAACAAACCAAAAGGTATAACATGAATTTTGAATTCACAGAAGAACAGTTGATGATTCAGCAAACTGCTCGCGAATTTGCTGAAACAGAAATAGCCCCTTCGGCAGTTGAAAGAGATAAAAACGCAGAATTTCCTACAGAGATAGTAAAAAAATTAGGCGAACTCGGATTTATGGGAATGATGGTTCTTCCCGAATGGGACGGAGCCGGGATGGATACGGTTTCCTATGTTCTTGCAATGATAGAAATTTCCAAAGTCGATGCGAGTGTTGGCGTAATAATGTCCGTGAATAATTCGCTTGTATGTTTCGGATTGGAAAAGTACGGGACGAATTTTATCAAGGATAAATATCTTCGTCCTCTGGCTAAAGGAGAAAAGCTCGGGGCATTTGCTCTTTCGGAACCTGAAGCCGGGAGCGATGCGACTCAGCAGCATACCTTGGCTCATAAAGAAGGTGATAAGTGGATACTCAACGGAATTAAGAATTGGATTACGAATGGAACTTCAGCAGACTATTTTTTGGTAATGGCACAAACCGATAAAGAGAAAGCACATCACGGTATTACAACATTCTTGGTTGAAAAGGGAACGCCTGGATTTGAACACGGTGTTAAGGAAGATAAACTTGGAATCAGGAGTTCCGATACATGTTCTTTAACTTTTCAAAATTGTGCGGTGCCTGAAGAGAATATTGTTTGGGAAGTTGGCAAAGGATTTAACTTTGCTATGAATACTTTGAACGGTGGAAGGATCGGGATTGCATCCCAGGCTCTTGGAATTGCGGAAGGTGCTCTTGAAGCTGCAAGAAAATATGCGAAAGAAAGAAAAGCTTTCGGTACGGAGATAGCGAATCACCAGGCAATCCAATTTAAACTTGCAGATATGGCTGTGAAAGTTGAAGCTGCAAAGCTGTTGACTCTTGAGGCTGCATCTTTAAAAGACGCCGGGAAAAAATATTTTAAGGAAGCTGCAATGGCAAAATTATATGCTTCAAAGATTGCAGTTGAATGTGCTCTTGAAGCGATTCAAATTCACGGCGGCTACGGTTATGTTAGGGAATATCTTGTAGAAAGATATTTACGCGATGCAAAAATTACAGAGATTTATGAAGGCACGTCGGAGATTCAAAAAGTTGTTATCGCACGTGAGTTGTTGAAAGATTGATTGCATTGTTATCGGATGCCGGTATTTCTCTTAAATCTTACAAAGAATTTACATGCCAAAACTGGTTGAAGTAAAAGCACTTGACGATTTTTCAATCTACTTGAAATATTCAGATGGATTGGAGGGTGAATACTCTCTTTCAAAGGTTATTCAGCAGAAGGATTTTGCAAGCATTAGGGACAAACACATTTTTAATAAAGTCAGCATAGATAAAAAGACGAACGACGTAGTTTGGCAGGAAGGTGTTTCGCTTTGCAAGAATGCGCTTTACAAAACTTTGCAGCTTAAGAATCTAATGAAATCATTTTGCATCGACCAGGAAAAATTATGAGAAAATTCCTCGCTTTATTAGTCCTATTTGCTTCGATGGTATATGCTCAAAGTGACTATTTTAGATGGCATGGGAAAGAGATTTCGTACGAGATGAAGAAACTGGGGGAAAAAAGTTACGCTGTTGATAATACCAATTTCGGAATGAAAGCTATTTCTGCAATGAAGAATGTTTACTACTTTTTTATTTCCGATCTGGACGGTGACAATTGTCCGTTTTACCCGTCCTGCTCACACTTTTTTGTTGCATCGGTTAAGGAGACTGATTTATTCCAGGGGACTTTAATGTTTGCCGACCGCTTTACACGCGACTTGAATTTTTTTAAGGGAGAGCATCATTACCCGTTTTATTCAAATGGGAAACTGTACGATCCGGCTGTAAACTACTGTCTAAAGTTTAGCAAGATTAACTACATTCCCGGGGGAGACACTTTGGGGGACTATGGACAATCAAAATAAAGCCGTGCATCGTTTGATGTTCCTATTGGTCTATGTTTTCTTTTTTTGTGTAACAGTTACTGAAAATGTTTATTCCCAATCTAACAGCGGATTTTTCTCACCGAACAACAGACTGAACTTTGCCAATTATCTTTTTTCACAGAACGATTACCTAAGAGCAATTTACGAATACAGGAATTACCTGCAAGCCAACAGCAGCGATACGGTAAGGTTTAAACTTGCCGAAAGTCTTTTGCGTATCAATAGGTTTACTGAAGCTGCTGATCACTTCAAAGAAATTTTTTTCGATAGAGAATTGGGAGATTACGCAAGGCTGGAGTTTTACAGAGCTTCTTTTCTCGAACATGATTTTTCCGAATTCCGGGATTTGGTAGAACAGGAAAATTATTTACCGCAAAAGTATTTACGAGATGTAAAGCGACTCGGCAAGATCACTTATTTTCTTGACAACACATTTTTGCCCGATAGTTCGGAAATCTTGCAATACTTTGATGATTCTGTGAAAACCAGTATCAAAAAATTCTATTTGATGAAAAAGTTTCCTGCGTATAAAAGTCCCGTAAAAGCTGCAATCTTTTCTGCGATTTTACCCGGAGCTGGAAAGATATATACGGGCGAAATAGGAGACGGGATAACAGCTTTTATTGCAACCGGACTGCTTACGTTTTTAGCTGTTGATAATTTCAATGCGAACCATAATTTCCGCGGCTGGCTTTTCAGCGGACTTGCAGTATTGTCTTATGCCGGAAATATTTACGGTTCGGCTGCATCTGCTCAAATTTACAACGCAGGTATAAAGTTTAGCTTCGATAAAGAAGTAAATCTCTATTTCGAAAAACGGAACTATTTTCTGCCGCAGATTGATTTCTTGAACCGGAAATGGAAAAGATCACCTAAATGAATAAAGTATTAAAAATATTCTTGTTTTTCGTTTTAGTCTTTTCTGCTGAAGTTTATTCACAAGATGAACTTAAGCGGCAGTTAGATTACGCAAACAATCTTTTCAATTCAGAACAATATTTTGATGCAATAACCGAATACAAACGTCTGCAATTTTTCGATTCAACAAAAACATATCTTTATCTCACTGACTTTCAGATCGGGCTTTGCTATAAAGCCGGTGCTTTATTCGAGGACGCAATCAAATATTTTTCACTTGCGGGAATGAATGCAAAAACTGATGATCAAAAATACGATGCAAAGATTCAGATAGTGAGAGTAAATATTCTAAGGAGAACAACGGATAGAGCTTTGCAGTTATTGGATGAACTTGACAAAGACTGGCATTTTGAATCAAAGAAAATCGATATAATTTATTGGCGTGGATGG
>CAZRIQ010000056.1:6689-9746 GCA_964600175.1 uncultured Melioribacter sp.
GCATATATATTTGCTGATGATTGGGAAAGCGCTTCAATTCAATTTGCAAAAGTAGACAGCTATTATCAACTAAGAAGGATGTGCGACCAAGTAGCGAATGACAAATATTCGGTTACTTTTGCAAAGGTAATTTCTTATATTTTGCCGGGTTCGGGACAGATTTATACCGGGCATGTTTTATCCGGATTGATGTCTTTAGGATGGAATGTTCTTGCCGGTTACTGGACGATTAATTCTTTTGCGGCAAACAGAATCTTCGACGGATTTGCCGTGGGTGAGTTGGTTTGGCTGAGGTTTTACCGCGGGAATGTTCAAAATGCGGAAAGATTTGCCGTAGAAGAAAACATCGACATTGCGAATAAAACGCTTCGTTATCTTCAAACAACATACGAAGGAATCAAACCGTGAAATTATCGGAAGACGAGGTTAGGAAAATAACATTGGATACCGTTGCCGAATTGGGTGATAAAGCAACGCCGGAAATGGTAAAGCAGCATGTTCGAGAAAAAATTGAAAAGCTGAGCGAAGGCAGCGTATCTTTTCCGAAAGGAGATACGTCAACCGGAAGAGTTATTCTCACTGCTTTTGGTCTGAACAAACCCGGCATTGTTGCGGCAATCACTAAGGCAATGAGTGAATCGAACTGCGATATTCAGGATCTAAGTCAAAAACTTATGGGTGATTTTTTTACAATGATTATGGTTGTCGACTTAACCACATCACCGAAAGATTTAAAGGGACTTCAAGAAGAAATGGCAAAGATTGCCGAAGAACTTAAAATAAAAATTTATTTGCAGCATGAAGACGTCTTTAAGTTTATGCATAGAATTTAGAAGCCCTCACCCTAACCCTCTCCCAAAGGGAGAGGGCGGTATGTTTATTGATTTTGGAAATGAGAGGAATCGATATTTGATAGAAAAGATAAAGCTCCGTTAGGAGCGAAATATTAATAGAATAGATAAAAAACAGAATTGAAACCCATAGGGGTGACATAAAAATAATAGAAGAACAAAAATTCTTTTGAGATAAGGAAATTAGTTTAAATCAACTGACAACTTTCAAAAATGTCCTACGAATTTGAAGAAATACTTGAAACTATTAGGATGACGGAAATTGAACATTTCGACATCCGAACCGTGACGCTTGGAATTAGTCTGCGCGATTGCCACGATAGAAATCTTGAAGTTGCAAAACAAAAAATTTACGACAAGATTTTGAAGTACGGGAAAAATCACGTTAAGCTTGCAAGAGAAATTGAATCGCAGTTTGGAATTTCAATTGCCAACAAAAGAGTTTCCGTTACCCCAATTTCAATTCCTTTCGATTCGTTCAAGTACGAAGACTTTATTGAAATAGCTAAGGTTCTCGATAAAGCTGCGGAAGATATCGGCGTTGATTACCTTGCCGGATTTTCTGCCTTGGTGCAGAAAGGAATGACTAACGGTGAATTGGAATTAATCAAATCGATTCCGGATGTGCTTGCTTTAACGAAGAGAGTATGTTCAAGTGTTAATGTGGCTTCTACAAAAGCCGGTATCAACATGGACGCTGTAATGATGATGTCGGAGGTGATTAAAGCAACTGCGGAAAAAACTAAAGACAATGATTCGGTTGGATGTGCAAAACTTGTTGTGTTTGCAAATGCTGTTGAAGATAATCCTTTTGTTGCCGGTGCATTTCACGGAGTATCCGAACCGGAAGTTGTTTTAAATGTTGGAATTAGCGGTCCCGGAGTAGTTTTAGAAGCAATTAAAGAAGCCGGTAAAGTCGATTTGCAGCAGCTTTCCGAAGTAATCAAGAAAACAATTTTCAAAATTACAAGAGCTGGTGAATTAATTGGAAGAAAAGTCGCAGAAAAACAAGGTGTTCAATTTGGAATTGTAGATATTTCCTTGGCTCCTACTCCTGCAGAAGGCGACAGCATTGCCGATATATTAAAAGCAATGGGAGTGGAAGACGTTGGCGCACCTGGAACCACCGCAGCACTTGCAATGTTGAACGATTCAGTTAAAAAAGCGGGTTTGATGGCAAGCTCATCTGTCGGGGGAATGAGCGGTGCGTTTATCCCGGTCAGCGAGGATATGGGAATGATCAAAGCTGTACAGGCGGGTCATTTGTCGCTGGAAAAACTTGAAGCTATGACGGCTGTATGTTCTGTCGGGCTTGATATGATTGCAATTCCCGGTGATACTCCTGCATCTACAATTGCCGGAATTATTTCCGATGAATGCGCAATCGGCGTAATTAATGATAAAACAACGGCAGTAAGAATTATACCTGCTTATGGAAAGAAAACGGGCGATTTTGTGGATTATGGAGGTTTACTCGGCAAAGCGCCGATAATGAATGTAAGAAAATTAAGATGCGATAATTTTGTTGGAAGAGGCGGAAGAATTCCCGCTCCTTCGAGAAGTTTAACTAATTAATTTTATACATTTGTAAGCAAAGCCGATTCATTTTTAACACGGAACTCATTTTGAGGAGGGATAATGAAAAATAAGGGATTAATGATAGCCCTTGGAATACTTGCTGTTATTGTACTTATTGCAATTTCAATTCTGATCTGGGGGAAAAATACTTATAATAATTTAGTTGATCTTGAACAGGGCGTTAAGAATAGATGGAGCCAGGTTGAGAATGTTTACCAAAGAAGAGCCGATCTAATTCCTAATTTAGTTGCAACCGTTAAGGGAGTAGCGAATTTTGAGAAGGAAACTTACACGGCTGTAACCGAAGCCCGTGCAAAAGTTGGACAGGTCAAAATTAATGCTGATCAATTAGGTGATGCGGCGGCGTTTCAGAAATTTCAGCAGGCGCAAGATGGTTTGAGCAACGCACTTTCCCGTTTGTTGGTCGTCTCGGAAAATTATCCTCAATTAAAAGCGAATGAAAACTTCTTACAGCTTCAGGCACAACTGGAGGGAACGGAAAACAGAATCACCGTTGAGAGAATGAAATTCAACGATGCGGTTCAGGCATAAAATACAACAATTAAGAAATATCCACAAATGATAATAGCAAAAATCACTGGAATTGGGGAGAAACAATATTTAAAAG
>CAZRIQ010000057.1:0-9575 GCA_964600175.1 uncultured Melioribacter sp.
GTAGATAAAACTTCTGCATAAATAAACGCTTAATCCATTTAGCGAAAATCCCCTCTCAAATTCAACTTGATTTTAACTGATCATAGTAATACATTTTCACACAAATTAATGCGGAGTATTGATGGATTTTTCGGACGAATATTTTGATGACGGTTATGATTCGATTTACGACGATGAAGACGTTAAGGAAAAAATAAAAAGGTGCAATGAAATAATTGATAACGGCGAAACTTTTGCCAACATAGATTTTATAGAAGACGTAATTCAACTTTGTGTGGAATATGATTTTGTTGAAGACGGTCTGGAAATAGTTGGATCGATTTTGCAGATAGCTCCTTACAATTCCGAAGCATGGCAGTTCAAAGGAATTTTTCTGAATAATTTATTCGATTTTGAAGAAGCGAACAAGTGCTTTGAAAAATCCCTTTCGCTTAACCCCAACGATGTAGAATCTTTGATTAATAAATCGATTGCCGAGGATAACCTGGGTCTGTTTGAAGATGCGGTTAATTCGTTAAAAAGAGCATTGACGATAGAACCCTATAATGAAGAGACGTATTTCAATCTCGGTCTTCTTTATGAAAAAAAGGAGAAATTCGAGAGAGCTATTGAGTATTTTCATAAAGCGATAAAGACCGTAGCCGAATATTCCGAGGCGTGGTATGAACTTGGTTTTTGTAACGAAAACCTGGATCAACTCGGCGAAGCTTTGAAATGCTATGACAAATTTTTAGAAATCGAACCGAATAGTTTTACCGGCTGGTACAACAGGGGAATAGTTTTGATCAGGATGGATGAGTACGAAAAATCTTTGAATTCATTCGAACTTTCTATTGCGTTGAAAGAATATTTTGAAAGTTCATGGTTAAAAATTGGTTATGCTAATTTCAAACTAAACAGGTTCTCTGAAGCTTTGTCATCTTATAAGAAGGCTCACGACATCGATCCGTATGACGAGACGATTCTTTTCAACATGGGTCAGACTTATGAAGAGCTGGGAAATCTGCATCAAGCTGTAAAGAGTTATTCGCAAGCGGTTAAGCTGGATAATGAATATTACGAAGCATTCCTCGCGAGAGGATACTGTTACGATGCCGTTGGGAAATATCAATTGGCGCTGAAAGATTTTAACAAGGCAATTGCACTTACAAGCAATCCGGAAGATGCCTGGTTTGCAAAAGCCGATTTGGAATATTCCCTGGGCAACTTAAAAGAGTCGATCAATAGTTATTTGAAAGCTGTAGAACTTAATACCGATAATTTCAATGCTTGGTATAAATTAGCCGAGACGTATATTGAGGTCGGGAACTGGCTTGAAGGATTAAATGCATTCGACAAATGTCTGCTCTTAAAACCTACTCACGCAAATTCATTTTACGGTAAAGCGAAAATAAATTTTCTTTTGAGCAGGACGCAGGATGCAATAACTTGTTTGAAAGCCGCGTTCGAACTCGACCCGAACATTAGGAATGAATTTGCAAGAGAATACCCGGATGTTAAAACCTCCAAACTCTTCATTAAACTTCTGGAAGAAAATAAATCATAACTATGCAATCGCTTAACAAGTTTAACCATAGCACAAAGATAGTCGGCGTAATAGGTCACCCGATCAAGCATTCCTTCTCGCCGCTAATACATAATCTTTCGTTTGAGCTGTCCGGATCGAATTATATATATCTGCCGTTCGATGTGCCGCCGACAAATTTGAAAGACGCGCTCAAAGGTTTGGTTGCGCTTGGAATAAAAGGTTTTAATGTTACCGTTCCGCACAAAGAAAAAATTGTCTCTTATTTGAAAGAAGTATCCGAAGAAGCGAGCATAATAGGAGCGGTCAATACCGTCGTGAACGAAGACGGAACGCTTCAAGGTTACAACACGGATGTTAACGGTGTGATCGAATCTTTAAATCCGTTTAAAGAAGAATTGGCAAATTCCGAAGTAACTGTTATCGGGGCCGGCGGTGCTTCGAGAAGTGTTATCTATACTTTGATAAGAACATTTAAAGTGGGGAGAATCAATATCGTTAACAGGACCGAGCAGAAAGGTGAATCTCTTAAAGAATATTTTAAAACAAAAATGCTGTTCAGCGAGATAAAATCTTTTGCACTCGTTCCCCCGGATCTTGTGGATGTTTTCAATGCATCGAAACTTATAGTTAATACATCAACAATGGGTATGTCCCCGGATGTTGACGATGCAGCTACGACGATACCCGAATCGTTTACCAAAGATCAAATTGTTTTTGATGTTGTCTACAACCCGATCAGAACAAAATTCCTAACACTTGCAGAATCGAGAGGTGCAAGAATAGTCAGCGGTTTGAAAATGCTGGTTGAACAGGGCGCCAAGTCTTATGAGTTATGGCTCGGGGAGAAAATGCCGATCGAAAAAGTTTATAAAGCGGTTGAATCTTACCTGACAAGCTGATTGTTACTTGAGTTTCGACAATGCTTCTTTAATTCTTTCCACACCTTCTTTTATATTTTCCATCGATGTTGCGTAGGATATTCTTATATGTCCTTCGGTTCCGAAAGAACTGCCCGGTACCGTTGCAACTTTCGACTGGTAAAGTAAGTACATTGCAAGGTCGAACGAGTGTTCGATTTTCATCACCTCGGTAGATTTGTGGAAGTAAGCTGTTATGTTCGGGAAAAGATAAAATGCACCTTCCGGCTTGTAGCAAGTTATCCCGTCGATCGAGGTCAGTTGATCGTAAAGATAATTTCTTCGCTTCTCAAATTCCTTTCTCATTTCTTCAACCGGTTCTTGAGGACCGTTCAATGCTTCTATTGCAGCATATTGTGAAATTGACGATGCATTCGACGTGGAGTGGCTTTGAATCTTGTTTATCCCTTTTATAATTTCGTCCGGTCCCGCCGCATATCCAATTCTCCATCCTGTCATAGAGTAAGCCTTTGAGACTCCGTTCACAAGAATCGTTTTCTTTTTCAGTTCTTCACTTAATGATGCGAAACTTACAAACTCGAAATTATCGTACAAAAGTTTTTCGTAAATCTCATCGGCAATTACATAGTAATTTCCCTGAACAATTATTTCAGCAAGTACTTCAAGTTCATTTCTTGTATATGCAGACCCTGTCGGGTTGGAAGGATTACAAAGAATCAACGCACGCGTGTAAGGAGTAACGGCATCTTTAAGCTGTTCGGGAGTAATTTTGAAACCGCTTTTTTCCGTTGTGTTTATGATTATAGAATGTCCGTGTGCAAGAGTAACCATTTCCGGGTAAGAAACCCAGTAAGGTGCGGGTATAATCACTTCATCATCGACATGAACGGTAGTTTGAACCGCATTGAAAACACTTTGCTTTGCACCGGAAGAAACGATTATCTCGTTAATTCCGTAGTCTAAATTATGATCCCGTTTCAACTTGTTTGCAATTGCTATCCTGAGTTCAGGTGTGCCTGCATTTACTGTATACTTTGTTTGGTTCTCTTCAATTGCTTTTATTGCCGCGTCTTTGATGTGTTTCGGTGTGGGGAAGTCCGGCTCGCCGACACTAAAATCAATCACGTTTTCGCCGCGAGCTTTCATCTCCTTAGCTTCTGCAGCTACCCTCATGGTTGGAGATACACCGATTTTATTTACACGTTTAGAGACCGACAATATAAAACTCCTTTCATTTGAGACTTGGGAGGGAAATTAGTGTAAAAATTGGACGCAATATAGTATTTCGATTGTTAAATTGTAATAGCTGATTCAACTTTCGCACGATTTTTTGTTTAATCGCATAGTCGATGTGATTTAATCCGGCGTTTGCGAATATTCATTCATTTGTAAATTTAGTTACTTTTTGATACAATCGAACCCAAATAAACATTATATGAAAGAACGCGGAATGAGAAAACGTCCTATAGATTACCTTGAGTCGACTACGAAGGATAAGAAACTTAGGGATGATATTAGAGTTTTGGGAGCCTTGCTGGGGGAAGTTCTTATTGAACAGGAAAGTAAAAATCTTTACCTCACGGTTGAACAGCTTCGGAGTCTTACAAAAAAGTTGAGAAGCAATCCGCATGCGGCTGTTGTAAACAAAATAAAAAAAATCATTGAGGGGTTGGATTTCAAAGATGCTCATAAAGTAGTGCGTGCGTTTTCAATATACTTTATTCTTGTCAATGCGGCTGACGAAGTTCACAGGATAAGATTGGAAAATAATTCTCAGAAAACCTCGGACGATACGTTTGTAGGAGCATTAAAGAAATTAAAACAGAACGGTTACTCTGACAAAAAACTTTCTCGTCTGCTCGAATCAATTTCTATAATTCCCGTATTTACTGCACATCCAACCGAGGCCACAAGACAAACTATTTTGAGAAAGATTCTTTATTTGACTCAACTTTTGTTGCACAAGGAATTTCACAAACTGAACGAGAGCGAGTACCGAAAATTACTTGAAAGAATGAAAACACAAGTTACCTTGATGTGGCAGTCGACGGAGATTCGTTTTTTCAAAGTGACTGTGAGAGATGAAATTCAAAGAGGATTGTTTTTCTTTAAGGAAATCATCTACCCGGAAATTCCAAATCTATATGCAAAGTTGGATTATTCAATCGATAAGATTTACAACAAGAAGATGAATGTGCCGTCGTTTGTTTACTTCGGGAGCTGGATGGGTGGCGACCGTGACGGGCATCCGTACGTTACCGTAGATATTACGAAAGATACTCTGACAAGTTACAAACGTACGATCATCGAACTTTATTTGCACGACTTGGAAATTCTCTACTCATACTTAAGTTCTTCCATTAATATAGTCGACGTCGATAAAGCATTGATTAATTCGATTGAGAAAGAGAAAAAATTACTCGGGGTGAAAATTACCGACGGGTTATTAAGGGAACCGACCGAGGTTTACAGGCACAAAATAATTTTAATATCGGAAAAGTTGAGAAACTTGTTTCACAATAGACCGGGTGCTTACTCGAATGTAAAAGAGTTCAAACGTGATTTGAAACTGCTTGCCGATAGTCTTGTTGATAATAAGGGTCATTTGATTTATGAAAATATTCTGAAGCCGTTTATCGAGAAGGTCAGAACGTTCGGTTTTCATTTTGTGAAATTGGATATAAGACAAAACGCCGAAAAGATTAATCATGCAGTGGAAGAAATTCTGAGCCTGTCTAAAGTTTGTTTTCATTATCCAAACAAGAGTGAGGAAGAGAAAGTTAAGATTCTCACTGCAGAAATTTTGAATCCGCGCCCGTTGATAAACAATTTCTTGCCCTTATTGTCAAAGACAAGAACAGTCATTGAAGAAGTCGGTTTGATAAAATGGGGTAAAGAAAATATTTGTACCGATGCCTGCGACGATTATATTATCAGCAACAGTTCGAGTCCTTCCGACGTACTTTCCGTATTGCTAATTGCAAAAGAAGTCGGCTTGATAACTCTGCAGAATGGGAGAATTATCAAATCCAACATCAACATTATTCCTCTTTTTGAAACTATTAACGATTTGAGATCGTGCAATGAAACGATTGAAATATTGTTCAACAATCTCGCTTATCGGTCACATTTGAATCGGAGAAACAATCTGCAGAAAGTGATGCTCGGTTATTCCGACAGCAACAAGGACGGCGGTATCATCACGTCAAATTACGAATTGTTTATTGCCCAGCAGAAGCTCACTCATATCTGCAAAAAGTTTAATGTGGAGCTTGTCCTTTTTCACGGAAGAGGTGGAAGCATTTCCAGGGGCGGCGGTCCTTTGAACAAGTCGATTCTTGCACAGCCGCAGGGTTCAATACAAGGTAAAATTAAAATTACCGAGCAGGGAGAAATGATCTCTTCGAAATATTTGCTGCCGCAAATTGCAAATAGAAGTTTGGAACTAATGTCAACTGCGGTGATATTATCAACTGCTGATACCGGTAAGAACCGAAGAATGGAAGAGAACAAATACAATAAATTTTTGAAGCTTATTTCGGACAGGGCATTCGAGTATTATAAAGAGCTTCTAAATCGTAATGACTTTCCGAAGTATTTTAGGGAAACGACACCGATTGATGTAATTGAAAATATAGAGATCGGGTCCCGTCCGGCGTCACGAAAAAGAGGAGATGATTTTAAGTCGCTTAGAGCTATTCCGTGGGTCTTTGCCTGGACGCAAAACCGGCAGACAATTTCCGGTTGGTTCGGCTTCGGTGCCGCTGTAGCAGATTTGATCAAAGCAAGAAAAATATCATGGAGTGACCTGGATAAAATGTATAAACGATGGTCGTTTTTCACCGTGTTGATTGATAACATCGAAATGGTTTTGTTGAAGACCGATATGATAATAGGCGAGGAATATGCGAAGTTGTTTAAAAACGGAAGCGAGATTTTCAACATAATAAAATCTGAGTATTACCTTTCGGTAAGTGCTGTTCTAAAGATTACAAATCAAAAGTATTTAATGGATGCCAATCCATCGCTGCAAAGATCGATCCTTTTGAGAAATCCATATATCGATCCGATTAGTTTTATCCAGGTAAAATTTATTAAGGAATTCCGGAGAACAGGTAACAAAGACAAAAGGGAAAAACTACTTCCTTTGTTGCGGTCAACAGTTAACGGAATTGCAGCGGGAATTAGGAATACAGGTTAGTTATGTAGGGTCGAGGTAACCTCGACCCTACTTCCTATTTTACCTTAGATAGTCTCTTCGGTCCGGCATTAATCACTTCCTGCGAACAACCTTTCTCGAACAGTTTGAAGTTCTCGATAAATCTTGCAGCAAGTGCATCATACTTTTGCCAGTATTCTTCTTTGTTGCCCCAAGAAGCAGACGGATCCAAAACATCTTCCGGTACTTCCGGGCATGAAAGGGGAACTTCGAAACCGAACAGCTTGTCTTTTCTGAACTTTACTTTTACAAGTTTACCATCAAGTGCGGCGTTTAATAAATTACGTGTGTGGCGTATACTTATTCTTTTTCCAACGCCGAATCTTCCGCCGACCCAGCCGGTATTAACAAGCCAAACGTTCGCTTTGTGTTTCAGCATTCTTTGTTTCAGCATCTCGGCGTATTCAAAGGGGTGACGTACCATAAACGGTCCACCGAAACAAGCACTGAAAGTAATCTGAGGTTCGATTCCCAAACCGATTTCAGTTCCGGCAATCTTTGATGTGTAACCACTTATAAAATGGTATTGAGCTTGTTCCGGACTTAATTTAGCAATTGGCGGTAAAACGCCGGATGCATCGCAAGTAAGGAAGATTACATTTTTCGGATGTGATCTTACATAACCATCTTTTACAACATTGGGAATAAATTCAAGCGGATAGGATGCGCGTGTGTTTTCCGTAAGTATATCGTCGTTCAAATCGATTTTTCTGCTCACCGGGTCGAAGATAACATTTTCCAGTATCGTTCCGAACCTTCTTGTAGTTTCGTAAATCTGCGGTTCGTTTTCTTCCGAAAGACGAATTACTTTTGCGTAACAGCCGCCTTCAAAATTGAAAACGCCTTCAGAACTCCAGCCATGTTCATCATCGCCGATCAATTTTCTTTTCGGGTCGGCCGATAAAGTTGTTTTACCTGTTCCGCTCAAACCGAAGAACAATGCAGCCTCGCCGTTGTCGCCTACATTTGCAGAACAGTGCATCGGCAGTACGTCCTGGAAAGTTAAAAGAAAGTTTAAAACCGTAAAGATGGATTTCTTAATCTCACCGCCGTAGAGTGAATTTGCAATGATTGCCGTTCTCTGGTCGAAGTTAAGAACGATTCCCGTGTCTGTTCTAGTTCCGTCACTGATCGGATCGACTTTAAATCCCGGAACTGTAATCACGGTAAAATCCGGCACAAAGTTTTTCAGTTCGTCTTTATCGTCTGTTGTGATAAACATATTGCGCACGAACAAACTGTGCCATGCTTTTTCGGTTATAATGCGGATTGGCATTTTATAATCCGGATCGGCACCGGTATAACAGTCCTGTACAAACAGTTCTTCGCCCTGTGCCCACGCTTGCAGTCTACCGACTAATTGACTCCATTTCTCATGACTGTACGGTCGATTGTAAACTCCCCACCAAATATCCTTTTGAGTAGATTCTTCCATAACAATGAATTTATCTGCTGCGGCTCTTGCCGTGTGTTTTCCTGTATTAACAACGAGAGGTCCTTGTTTTGTCAACCTGCCTTCGTTTCGGAAAATCGCTTCTTCATAGAGTGCTTCGTCGGGCAAGTTCCAGTATACTCTATCAAGAAAAGTTAGACCTTGATTCTTCAGTCTAAAATCGGAAGCGAGTTCCATAGCTTCCTTTATTGCGGGTGTGTTAAAATCTAAGTATTTACTCATACCCAATCCCTCACTAATTTGCGGTCGCCAATGTAAAGTTCATTTGGTGAATTCGGATCCAGCGCCCATTTCATTCTCTCGATTCCTTCTGTGATATCTTTTAGTGTTCCGCAGTAGCTGATTCGTAAGAAACCATCCATCCCGAATTCCTTGCCGGGAACAGTGAGAACAAGAACTTTATCTATTAAAAATTTCGACAGCTTGTTGGAATCTTTTTCGTAAACGCTGAAATCGACAAAGCTGTAGAATGTTCCGTCGGGGACTGTCACTTTAACTCCGTCGAAAGATTTCAGCTGGTCTATCAAAACATTTCTATTGTTTTCAAGAGTTACTCTCAGATTTTCTACACCGGATTGAACTCCGTTCAGTGCGCCGACAGCAGCTTTCTGAAGAAGAACAGACGGACCTGAAGTTTGATGACCTTGAATATTTGACATTGCTTCAATGAGTTTTTTATTTGCAACAGCCCAACCGATTCTAAAGCCGGTCATTGCATATTGTTTTGAAACGCCGTTTATAATTATCAGTTTGGAATTTTCGACCGACTCTTTCGTATAGTCGTAACTGTTAATCGGTTTCTTTCCGTCGAATATCAAACGATGATAGATGTCATCCATTATCAAATAAATATCCTTCTTCTCGCAAAAGTCAACAACGTCTGCAATGAATTGTTCGGAGTACATCGCACCGGAAGGATTATTCGGACTGTTGATAATCATTGCTCTCGTATATGAACCGACACGCTGTTCAATGTCTTGAATTGTTGGATAGAACGATCCGTCCTCGGGATAAGCAGGTACCGGAATTGCACCGCACAACTTTACCATGTCTGGATAACTTACCCAGTACGGTGCCGGGTAAATAACTTCTTCTTGTGGATTTAAGATTGCCTGTAAGGCAACCATTATTGCTTGCTTGGCACCGCCGGATGCAATAACATTTTCCGGTCTTACTTTTCTTTTGTAAAATTCTTCAGTGTAACGGATAATAGATTTTTTCAGATCGGGAATTCCGTCTGCAGGTGCATAACGTACTTCACCGGTGTTTAAAGAATTAACCGCAGATAAAATTGCGTCCATAGGTGCGCGGCTTTTTGGTTCTCCACCACCTAAATGAATTACAGGCTCGCCCTTTTCTCTTAATATGGCGGCTCTTTCATTCAACGCTAAGGTGGGGGATGCTTTAATAGATCGAGCAATCTGACTAAGACTCATATATATTCCTTATAATGTAAGTGGGCATAACAGAATATTGTTATCCTAAATTTATTTGCTG
>CAZRIQ010000058.1:0-9546 GCA_964600175.1 uncultured Melioribacter sp.
TCTGCATAGTAGTTGGGAATTTTTCTTTCTTCTTCCAGTGATTTGGCAAGGAAGCCGGTGGTCTCAATATCTTCACCTTCCTTTTCTACTCTTTTGTAAATACCGGTTTCAACAATACAGTGCCAGTTAGTCAAAATAAGTCCGTCTGACGAAACAAAAGAAGAAGTACACCCTGGAATTCTTAATGCAGATAAACGTACATCGTCAAACCATTCCTGCGACGGTTCAAAGTTGTATGCTTCTTTGAAATATTCCGTCGGCGGATAGTCGAACGACCACATTTTACCCGTATCAAACCGCTGGGCTTTAACTGTGTCGTAATTTACACTCTGAAAGCTCTGAGCGTCAAGCGAAATGCCAATAAACAGAATTGCTGCAAATAAATTGAATACGAAACTTTTGCGAAATCTCATATTTCACTCCTCATTGATTAAGTTGAAGATCGTTTAATCTAAAATTACCATCATTAGGAACTATTTTTCAAATCCTTTTCGTAAAAATATTTGGAGTTACAGAGTCAACAAAAAAGGGACTCACGAGGAGCCCCTTACTTTTAAATGAATGCATCCGGGTAAAGCGGGATAGTAATTCTCTTCTCATCTTCCTTAGTGCCGGTACAATGAGAGCATTTTTCAACGTAGAAAACGACAGGCTCTTCGTTGTAATCCACTTTAATGAAATTTATTATGGAATTACAACTTGAACATTGTACCAGGTGATGTGTTTGAATCTTTTCCCTGCACTCCGGGCATAAGAACGAATCCTCACCTACACCAAAGCGAGGATCATAAATAAAGACAGATTTACACTTGGAATTCTTACAAACGGTAAATCTGGATGGAATTGTAGCTTTGGTCTCGATAATAAACCTCCCTTAAATCAGCGGTGTAAAGATAACGCTATTAAATTGCCGGTTCGATGCAAAAATAAATCCAGGCTTCAAAAATATTGCCCTTAAAATCCTTATTTTTATATCCGAAAAAATTCTAAAATTATGGAGAGATTATGGACAAAATTCCTTCATTCAAAGCATACGATATTCGGGGGAAATACCCTTCGGAATTGAACAACGACCTTGTTTATAAAACCGGGAGAGCTTACGCAAAACTTCTTAAAACAAAAACCGTAGTTATCGGTCACGACGTCCGGAAATCTTCGCCCGAATTGATAAATGCTTTAGCAGAAGGATTGACAGATGCGGGAAGCGATGTAATAAATTTAGGATTATGCGGAACGGAAATGATCTATTTTGCCGTTCCTTTTCTCGATGCCGACGGGGGTATTATGATTACTGCAAGCCACAATCCACCGGATTATAACGGACTTAAATTTGTCAAGAAGCACTCTCTTCCAATGGGATATGATTCCGGTTTGAGTGACGTTGAGCAGATGATTTTAAAAAACGATCTTGGAGAAAAATCGAGCAAAAAAGGTTCTGTTATACAAAAAGATATAATGAAAGAATTCATAAACAATCTTCAGAGATTCTATAATTCAGATAAAATTGATCCCTTAAAAGTTGTTGTAAATGCCGGTAACGGTTGTGTCGGTCCGGCGCTCGATGCCTTGGAAAAATTTCTTCCTATAAAAATGATTAAAGTTCACTATGATCCCGATTCAGAATTTCCGAACGGTGTACCAAATCCTCTTCTGCCGGAAAACAGGCAATCGACAATTGATGCAATAAAGAAATCCGGTGCCGATCTCGGCGTTGCTTGGGACGGCGATTACGACAGATGTTTTTTCTTTGACGAACATGGAAATTTTATCGACGGGTACTACATAGTTGGGCTACTCGCAAAATCCATTCTTCGAAAATACCCCGATGAAAATATTGTACACGACCCAAGATTAATTTGGAATACGGTCGATGTTGTGGAAAAAGCCGGCGGCAAACCGGTTGTTTCAAAAAGCGGACATGCTTACATCAAACAAAAAATGAGAGAAGTCAATTCCGTTTACGGCGGTGAAATGTCGGCTCATCATTACTTCCGGGAAAATTCTTATTCCGACAGCGGACTAATCCCGTTTGTTCTGGTTTTGCAGTTGATCTCAGATGAAAAAACAACAATGTCAAAACTTGTCGGCGAGATGATTAAATCCTACCCTTGCTCGGGAGAAATCAATTCCACGATTCCCAATCCCGCAAAAAAATTGGAAGAGATAAAACAAAAATATTCGGATGGAAAGTTAGATGAGATCGACGGCATCAGTGTTGAATACTCCAACTGGCGTTTCAATGTTCGAATTAGCAATACGGAACCGCTTTTAAGGTTGAATGTGGAAGCTAAAAATGATGAAAACTTGATGAAATCCAAGACAGAAGAAATATTGAATTTGATTAGGAATTAAACGATTTTGTCCGGTAAATAATTAAATGAACCTAAAAAATTCGTCTGCGTCTAAAAGTTTGAAAAATTTGGAAATAATATAAATAGGAGTTAAAAATGGCAGATCAAGAAAAAGCGATCGATGTTGAAAAGCTTCTTCAAAATAAACTGAAATCTGTAAGTGTCGGTTCTTTGGAAACTGCAGTATCAAAAGTTGTAAGCGATTTGGTCGGTGAAGACTATAAATGCATAATCAGTGAAGTCAAGTATACTCTTTTCAGCGGTGCGGATTTCCATGTAAAAATTGAATTAACTTATAATCCAAACGAATAAGTCTTTTAGCTTGAATGCAGAGTGCAGAATTAAGAATGAAGAATTACGTGAAGTCTAGTTTAGAAAAGTGAACAAATGAATGCCTGTTCAGAAAAGATTTCGTCGAAAGCAGATTAACTAATCGTTCCTAATGTTTTCCAATTGACGATTGACAATAGACTATTGACCAATAAAAAACCATTTTTCATAAACAAAATCTAAATCTTCTTCAAAATCTTCTTCAACTCATTAACCACAAAATCAATTTCTTCTTTCACATTATAGAAGTGCGGTGATAATCTAATTTTTCCTTCACGCATCGCGGCAAATATATTTCTTTTACCGAGCTCACTGAAAATCTGTTCTGCCTTCTCATGACTGAAAGTAACAATCCCTGACAAACTATTTCTTTTTGCCCCTGTCAATATCGGTTTAATCCCGATAGAAACAAGCTGATCGATAAAATATTCGGAATTGGATAAAACCAACTCCTCAATTTTACTCATGCCGACTTCCGTAAAAAGTTTTAACGTTTCCTCGGCAACATAAATACCGAGCGCATTCATCGTCCCGCTCTGGAACCGTTCTGCCCCGCTGCGGAGAGTTAAATCGTAATTGAGAAGATCCCATGCCTTTATTACCGAAGTCCAACCGACAACTTTCGTATCGACTTTGTCTTGAAGGTTTTGTGAGATATAAAAGAACGAAGCACCCTGCAGACCCATAAGCCATTTCTGCGAGCCGCCTGTTATAAAATCAGCGTTGCACTTCTTTACATCAATATCAACCACACCAATTCCCTGAATTCCATCTATAAGAAAAATAATTCCCTTTTGTTTACATAGTTCACCTATCCTTTCAATGTCCGCTCTAAAACCGGAGAGAAATTGCACCTGGCTTATAGAGATCAACTTCGTTTTAGGTGTTACCAACTTTTCTATATCTTCAAATAATATTTTACCGTTGATCGATTTTGCAAAATCAACTTCAACGCCTTGCTTTTGCAGATTCATAAAAGGATAAACATTGGAGGGAAATTCCATATCGTTGAGAATTATACGATCACCCGTGTTCCATTTTAATCCTTGTGTAACAACACTTACTGCAGTCGAAACGTTTTCGGTAAAAGCTATTCTATCCGGCTCCGCACCAAGAATTTTCCCAAGTTTCTGTTTAGCACTTACCTGCGCTTTGATAAAGGAATCATAAACATCGATCGATCCCTCGCTTCTTTCGCGCAGATATTCTTGAACCCTATCAATAACACGAGTTGACAACGGACCAATAGCAGCGTGATTGAAATAAATTTTTCCTTGTTTAATATGAGGAAATAAAGAGCGAACTCCAGAAATTTCCATGACCAATCCTTCCAAAAATTTTTAACGTATTACAAACGAAAAACATGCAGGAAAGAGAAAGCGGCTCTGAAAATTTTGGCTTTCAAAGCCGCATTAAACTTATTCCTCAGATTTCTTAGCTCTCATAGTATCCCAAATCATATAAACGGAAATAAGCAGAAACATGATAAATGCGATCAACTCTGCCGCATGAGATTCCTGCCACTCGGCATTTACCCAGTTGTACCCCGCATAGCGAAGTATTGCACTGATAACTCCCATCAGTGCACCACCGGCGATAAACCCGGAGGCAATTAAGGTTCCCCTTTCCTTCCTTGCTTTGTTTAATGATTCGTCCTTGCTTCGTGTAGAAACAAAATGAGCAATCAAACCGCCGATAAGCAGCGGTGTGTTTAATTCCAAAGGCAGATACATTCCAAGGGCAAAGGCAAGTGCAGGCACTTTAATTATCGTTAAGATGATTGCCATAAATGCACCAGCCAAATAAAGCATCCATGGTGCAGGCTGGTTAGACATCAACGGTTGAATAACTGCAGCCATGGCATTTGCCTGCGGGGCAACCAGTGCGCCTTCACCTGTAAAACCATAAGTCTGGTTAAGAACCATAATAATCCACGCAACGGTAGCGGCTGAAACAATCGTTCCGAGAAATTTCCATCTCTCTTGTTTGTGAGGTGAGGAGCCGAGCCAATAGCCAATCTTCAAATCTGTAATGAACGAACCTGCTTGCGAAAGCGCCGTGCAAACAACACCGCCGATTATAAGCGCGGAAACCATTCCCGCCGTGCCTGACAAACCAACCGAAACCAAAACAACTGAAGATAAAATCAATGTCATCAATGTCATGCCGGAAACCGGGTTCGTGCCAACAATTGCGATCGCCGTAGCTGCAACAGTAGTAAACAAGAACGAGATGATCAGCACAATCAATAATCCTATTAGCGCCAAACCAATGTCATGAACTACACCGAAGAGGAAAAATATGCATATCATGACCGCTGTTAGCAGAATTCCACCGAACACAATTTTCATAGGAAGATCACGTTGCGTTCTAATTTCTTTTTCGGTTGATTTAGCACCCAACAATTCTTTGAAACCAAGCGAGAAAGACTTCTTGATTATCCCGCTTGATCTTATAATTCCAATTAAACCCGCCATAGCAATCCCGCCGATACCGATGTGACGGACATAGTTAGTAAAGATTTGTTCAGCCGACATATCTTTTATTAACAGAGTTACATTTGAACCGATTGGGGTTATAATGTAATTTCCCAGGTAAGCGAATATTGGTATCAGAACAAACCAGGCAAGGAATGAACCGGCGGCAATTATTGCACTATAACGCAGTCCTACAATGTAACCAAGACCGAGAATCGCAGAACTTACATTTATTTTGAAAACTAATTTTGTTTTATCGGCAAGATGCTGCCCGATTGCAACAACGCGTGTTGTGAATACTTCACTCCACCATCCGAATGTTGCAACGACGAAATCGTAAAGACCACCGATTAAACCGCTTATAATCAATATAATAGCTTGATTCCCGCCTTTTTCGCCGGCGACCAAAACTTCCGTTGTTGCTGTGCCTTCAGGAAATGGAAACTTCCCGTGCATCTCGGAAACAAAATATTTTCTGAACGGGATAAGAAAAAGAATCCCGAGAAAACCGCCGAACAAAGAAGCAAGAAATATTTGATAGAACTGAACGTATTTATCTAATCCCAAAATGTACAATGCCGGCAAAGTAAAAATTCCACCGGCTACAACCGCACCGGAAGTAGCACCGACCGACTGGATAATTACATTTTGTCCCAGTCCGCCTTTTTTCTTTAATATCGTTGTAATCCCAACTGCAAGAATCGCTATCGGGATAGCAGCTTCAAAAACTTGACCGATCTTTAAACCGAGATATGCAGCAGAAGCGGAAAACAACACCGCCATTATCAAGCCGACAATTAACGAATACGGCGTAACCTCAGGGTATTCGTTTTGCGGAGACATAACGGGATGATATTCTTCTCCGGGTTTAAGCTCGGTATACGCGTTATCCGGCAAACCGGGAATTTTGGTTGGCTCTTGTTCGCTCATTTATATCTCCTTTTTTGAGAATTGTTCTAATTTTCTAAGAAGATCAAGAATAAGTACAAGAGTATGAGTAAGATGAGATAAGAAAATTACATCCAATATTCTTGTTCATGACCCTGCTCTTGCTCCTGATCTTGATCTTGTTCTTACTCTTGTTCTGTTCTTTCCTAACTTACCGTACAAGCCCTTTCGCCCTGCTGTAATCAAACTCGGAACCGAGGACACTGTGCGGTATCAAAAATATAATTAACATCACAACAGAAGCAATTAAAACCCACTTCTTCGGGTTGCTCGATCTTCTCATCATATACCATGCAAACAACCACACCAGCATTGCAATTAAAGTTTTATTATCCGTTAGGTCGAAACCGAACGGAACGCCCGTCCAAAAAGCGCCGAACGCATAATATTGAACCAGCGGTCCTAAGATCAATCCGCCGGCGAATAAAAAGCCCAAAGTCCAATTTGTCAATTTAGTTAGCTTGGGTTCTTTGTTGAAAAATTCGAGTCCGGCTCTGGTAGAAAGAAGCATTGCACAAAACATTGCAATAACGTGAGGAATTAAAATCCAAATTGGAACATCATCTTTAAATCGAATTACAAGCGAAACATTATTAGGAATTACAACTGATTCTTTACCTTTGTACAATTCAACAAAATATTCAAGTTTGCCGGATGAGGGTTGTTTTGGCAATTCGGCAAATAATGTTTCCTTCCCATTCATTTCAATTTCTGAAAAGTCCTGATCGAATTTGAACCTCCTCCAAAACAAAGTACCTCTAATTGCAGAATCGCCCGTTTTGATTTCAATTTTATAATCCGAAGATGTGCTGTGACTTCTTTGGAATTTGTATTTGATTTGCTTTCCTTCAAACTTTACTGCACCGGATAAGGGATAGGTAGGACCTGTAACTCTCTGATAAACTGCAGACGCTGCCGTAATCAAAAATGCGAGAGTCCAAAAAATTATTTGTTTCTTCATAATCCGAAATGTTGACTGAAATGCTATAACAAGTTAGTTAATACGACACAAAAGAATCAATAAAATTGAAAATGAAAATTAATTAACGTTCAAAGACAAATTGTGCTTTTATATTATTAGAACAACTTGTGAATATTTTCCGGCGGACGGGCAAGAATCGCCTTATTCCCTTTCTCCACAATCGGTCTTTGAACCAGGTCCGGATTTTTAATCATTTGATCCAAAATTTCCTCTTCAGAAAGTTTTTCAATTTTCGGTTTCAGTTTTTTATACGCTTCTTCATTCTTTCGAAGAAGTTCGCTCGCCTTCATATTCATTTTTTCTAGCAAAGTTTTTAATTGATTTTTCTTAAAAGGTTCGATGTAATAATTCACGCGATCAAAATCGATTCCGTTCTCTTGAAGAATCTTAACGACTCTCCGGCATGCAGTACAAGTTGGTTTCTCGTAGACAGTTATTTTATTCATAAGCTTACTCCCAATTTTGAAGAATCATGTCTGCATGTTCGCATGGTTGAAGAAGGACTAAGATTTTGAACCAAAACATTTATTGTGTTTGTTATTGTACCGTTTAAAATATTTACACCAAACCGCAAGTTCCTTTCTGCATGCTCCAATCGATTCCGGACCTGAAAAGTCTGCGTACTTACAAGAATAATCGCAGAAAAGCGGGAAATCAATTTCTTTCATTGCCTTTTTAGATTTTGTAGAAGACATTAAATCACCACAAATTTCGGGTGAATAATAACAAACTTTGTTATTTTTGACAACAAACATTCGTTATCGGAGAAACAAATTGGATAAAGAAAAATTCATAACTGATTCGTTGAAGGAAAGTTCGGAAATAAAACTTAAGATAGAAAAAGAATGCAAGGCTGACTTGCTGAAAGCAATCGATATGATGTCGGCAGCTTATAAGAACGGAAAGAAAGTTCTGCTTTGCGGCAACGGTGGAAGCGCTGCCGATTGTCAGCATATTGCAACTGAATTGATGATAAGATTAAACCATGATATTAAACGCCCCGCCCTTGCAGCGATAGCTTTAACAACAGATACATCAACCCTAACAGCCGGCGGGAATGATATCGGATTCGAAAATGTTTTTGCACGAGGTGTTGAAGGATTGGGAAACAACAGCGATATTCTGATAGCAATTTCCACAAGCGGTAATTCAGTCAATGTTATAAAAGCAGTTGAAAAGGCAAAAGAAAAAGGTATGAAGGCAATCGGTTTCCTTGGCGGAACCGGGGGCAAATTAAAAGACAAAGTTGATTTGCCAATCATAATTCCGTCAGCTAATGTGCAAAGAATCCAGGAAGGACATATAACAATTGCGCATATTATTTGTGAGTTGACGGAGCTTGAGTTGTACGGAAACTAGTTTTACAAAATCATCTGTTGTATGTAGGGCCGAGGTTTCCTCGACCAAACTTAGCCTAATTTTCTTTATCGTAAAAATTATCTCCTCAGCAAAACAGATCGTTTTTTTTTATTTTTGCATCACTTAAATAATTTTAAAAGGGAAATTAAAATGACAGCTAATTTCGATATGATTCAAAATGTTTACAGTAGTTTAAGAAATAGAATTGACAATGCACGTAAAATCATTGGAAGACCTTTGACTTACGCAGAGAAAATCCTTTATGCACATCTTTGGGATGCTGCAAAAAGCGAGTTAAAAAGAGGTAAAGATTTCGCAGAATTTTCACCTGACCGCGTAGCAATGCAGGATGCAACCGCGCAAATGGCACTTCTACAATTCATGCACGCCGGAAGAAAAAACTCCGTCGTACCGGCAACTGCGCATTGCGATCATCTAATAGTTGCTCAAAGCGGTTCTAAAGAAGACCTTGATCACGCGATCGAAGAAAATAAAGAAGTGTATGAATTTCTCGAAAGCATTTGTAGAAAATACGGTGTCGGCTTCTGGAAACCGGGTGCGGGAATTATTCACCAGGTCATTTTAGAAAATTATGCTTTTCCCGGCGGAATGATGATCGGATCGGATTCTCACACTCCAAATGCAGGTGGACTTGGGATGATTGCAATCGGTGTCGGCGGTGCGGATGTAGTTGACGTTATGGCGGAAATGCCGTGGGAATTGAAATGGCCGAAACTTATCGGCATTAAGTTAACGGGTAAACTTTCCGGCTGGACTTCACCGAAAGATGTTATTCTCAAAGTCGCAGGAATATTAACCGTTAAAGGCGGTACCGGCGCAATTGTAGAATACTTCGGCGAAGGCGCTAATTCAATTTCGTCAACAGGTAAAGGTACAATCTGTAACATGGGTGCCGAAGTCGGTGCTACAACTTCCGTCTTCGCTTTCGATAAAAAGATGGTGGATTACCTTAGAAAAACCGATCGTGCCGATCTTGCAGATGCCGCATTAAAACTTAAGGATGTGTTGAAAGCCGACGATGAAGTTTACACCGAACCGGAAAAATATTTCGATCAACTGATTGAAATTAATTTAAACG
>CAZRIQ010000059.1:0-9480 GCA_964600175.1 uncultured Melioribacter sp.
TGACATATTCTTGCGGGTGAAATTCGATGATCGGGTTGTTGTCTATAAAATTATACGATTTACGAGTACCCAAACAGAAACCGGCAATAATTTTCCCGCGGTGTAAAGTTTTCTTTTCTCCGTTTATTATTCCTTCTTCAACCAACTCAACTATCCCGTCGCTGAACATTTCCGTATGTACACCGAGATCGTTTTTGTCTTTTAAGTATTTCAAAACGGAATCCGGAATTGCACCGATTCCCATCTGCAGAGTAGCACCATCATTGATCATTCCTGCTACATTTTGACCGATCTTATCATAAATTTCCAAAATCTCAGGTGTAGTATCGGGATCGACTTGCGATAATTCCATCAACGGTACATCTGCTTCGACAAAGAAATCAATTTTATTTACGTGAATAAAACTGTTCCCTAATCCCCTCGGCATATTCTTATTCACCTGTGCAATAATACATTTAGATTTCTCAGTAGGGGTTTTGATATTCCCAACATCTATACCGTAACTGCAAAAACCGTGTTCATCCGGCGGAGAAACATGAATCAACGCTACATCCGAATGCAATATTTCTTTCTTGAACAACATTGTCACTTCGGAAAGGAAAATCGGTATGAATTCGGCTCTTCCTTCGTTTACTGCTTTTCTTGTATTGCCGCCAATGAAAAAGGCTTTGTGCTTAAAATGTTTTTCCATCCCCGGCTGTACGTAAGGAATATTTCCGACTACTAAAATATGATAGATGGAAACATCTCTTAATTCATCCTTCCGTGCAACCATCGCATTGATAAGTTCCAGAGGCGCTGCGCAACCGGGTTGTACAATTACGTTGTCCCCGGATTTAATAACCCTAACCGCTTCCCCTGCACTAACAACCTTTGAGTTATATTTCTTTACCCATGGTGCATTTTGCGATTTATTTATTCTTACGTCTTCTAAAGTCATCTTAATTATTTATTCCTATCTTTTTGACAGGCATATTAGTTTGTTGAGAATAAGTGCAGTCTACGGTATTCGAGACTAAAAGTTTCCGCAATCGTTTCGTTGGAGCAAAATCCGTTATAAGTACAAACACCTTTTGCTAATCCCGAATCACCCAATAATGCATTCGTTAAACCGTTATCCGCAATGTCAAGCACATATTCTATTGAGGCATTCGTTAAACCGAAAGAAGCTGTTCTGGAAACCAGCGCGGGCATATTTGGAACACAATAGTGAATAACATCGTGAAGCGTATAAACAGGATCCGATATTGTTGTCGGTCTGCTCGTTTCAATACAGCCGCCCTGGTCAATTGAAACATCTATTATAACCGCACCTTTCTTCATTGTTTTGACCATCTCTTCGGTAATAATACCCGGAGCCTTCTCGGCTTTTATCTGGATTGCCCCAATTAAAACATCTGCAAATTTTGCGCCTCTTTCAATAGTAGACGGATTTGCCGCCACAGTAGTAATATTTTTCGAAATAGATGTCTCAATTCTTCTCAAACGTCTCAAATCTTTGTCCAGAACTATTACATGGGAACCTCGTGCATAAGCGGCACGAGCAGCGTTAAATCCGACAATACCCGCTCCTAAAATCACAACGGCAGCCGGAGCAATACCGGTTATCCCTCCCAATAAAATTCCTCTGCTGTTTGGGATGTCGCTCCCCAAATATTTCTCACTAATTTGAATCGCAAGCTGACCGGCAATTTCGCTCATCGATTGTTGAATAGGAACATGATCATCCTTTTCAATAAGTTCATAAGCGATGGCAGTTATTTTCTTACTTAAGAGTTTTTCGATTATATTTTTCTTTCCTACAGCCAAATGAAGGAATGAAAAAATTATTTGATCGTCGTGCATTAGCTCAACTTCTTTTTCGGTCAGAGGAGCAATTTTCACAATTACTTCCGCCCTTTGATAAACTTCCTCGGCAGTATAAACAATATTTGCACCGTACTTTCTGTACTCTTCATCCAGGAAATGGCTGTCGTAACCCGCCCCGGTTTGAATAAAAACGGAATGGCCGGATTTAATAAGCGCATCTACTCCCGCAGGCGCAAGTGCAACTCTTTTTTCCTCACGAGGGGTTTCTTTTGGAATACCTATTCGCATCTTAGAAATTTATTTTGTTTTTACTCAAAATACTTATAAATCCTTTTACTTCCAAGCTGATCGAATCAACCGGGAATCGGTGTAATCGGCTTTTTACCTTTCAAAACTGCAATAACATTTCTTACGGCAAGTTCAGCCATATTTGACCGAGCCTCGAAGGTTGCACTTCCTAAATGCGGCAATAATATTACATTATCAAGCGCAAATAATTCTTTATTTAAATCAGGTTCATTTTCATAAACATCGAATCCAGCCGCGAAAATATTTCGTTTCTTCAACAATTTAACCAAAGATTTTTCTTCTACGATTTCTCCCCTAGAAGTGTTAACTATTATTGCATCCGGTTTCATTAATCTTAAATTACCCTTATTCAAGATGTGATATGTTGATTTATCCAGAGGAAGATGTACGGAAATTATATCACTTTTCTTTAACAATAAATTCAAACTAACTTTCTTTGCAGATGTCAGTTTTTCAATTTCACTTTTCACAGATCTATCGTAGTAAATCATTTTCACGCCAAAACCGTATAATCGTTTTGCTACTGCAGTCCCGATTCTTCCCGCCCCTATTATTCCAACAGTTTTGTTTTTCAATTCCATACCCAAAAGCAATTTGGGTTTCCATGCAACAAATTTCCCGGCTCGCGTAAATTTATCTGCTTGAGGTAGATGCCGAGCACAAGAAAGGATAAGTCCAACCGTTAAGTCTGCTGTCGAATCTGTTAGAATGTTTGGCGTATTAGTTACAACGATTCCTTTTTTCTTTGCATACTTAACATCGATATTGTTGTACCCAACAGCATAATTGGCAATTACTTTACAGCATGTTAAATTGTCGATGAACTCTTTATCTATTCTTTCGGTTAACAAAGGAATAATTCCGTGGGCATCTTTTGTTCTCTTTAACAATTCTCTCCGCGGAATCGGTTTGTCTTCTTCGTAAATATCTACTTCAAGTTTTTCTTTGGAAAAAAGTTGTCGTGCGATTTCAGGTAACTGCCTTGTTATAAAAACTTTCATCTTACCCGAAAAGAAGTTTTACAATGAAGAGTGCCCCGAGAATTCCCGCAATATCCGCCAGCAACCCGGCAGCAACTGCGTGTCTTGTTTTTTTAATGCTGACCGACCCAAAGTACAAAGCAAGAACATAAAAAGTAGTTTCCGTACTTCCCATAATTGTAGAAACTAAAATCCCGATGAATGAATCCGGTCCGTGAACAGACATAATCTCCGCCATAATTCCAAGTGAACCGCTGCCGGAAAGCGGACGCATCAGTGCCATTGGCAAAGCTTCGGTGGGCATACCAATTAAATTTGTAACAGGATGTAATATCAGCATCAGAAAATCCATTGCACCGCCGGCGCGGAAAATCCCGATTGCAACCAGCATAGCAACTAAGAACGGAATTATTTTTATTGCAACATTAAATCCTTCTTTGGCACCTTCGACAAACGATTCATAAATCTTTACTTTCTTAATGGCAGCGTAACCCACAAATAAAAATATGACGGCAGGAATTGCCACAACCGAAAATATTTGGATTATGTTCTTTACTGAAGATGCGCTGAGAAAATTCAATTTCGAAAAAGTGCCGGTAACGAAAAGCGCAATCAATAAAATCACAAAGAGCGAGAAAAAAGCGATAGACTTAATACTTTTCTTGAACCATGAGAGAAAAGAAAAATTCGGGATATAAAATTTTTCCAGAACTTTTGCTGCAATGATTCCGGTTACAGTTGCACAGCTCGCACCAAAGAAAGATGTACCGATAATGATTGTCGGGTCGCTGCTTCCGGCAGCTGCACGCACGGCAATTGCCGTTGCCGGAATTAAAGTTAATCCCGCCGTATTGATTGCCAAAAAAGTACACATTGTATTTGTCGCTTCACCTTTGTTCGGATTCAACATATCCAGGTCTTCCATTGCCTTTAATCCGAATGGTGTGGCTGCGTTTCCCAAACCAAGCATATTAGCAGAAATGTTCATCAGCATCGAACCCATTGCAGGATGATCGGAAGGAACATCGGGGAATAAAAATTTTGTTATAGGTTTCACTGCATTCGCAAATTTTTTGATCAATCCGGCTTCTTCCCCTACTCTCATAACTCCAAGCCAAAGTGCCATAATACCAATCAGACCCAACGCAATGTTTACTGCTGTCTTTGCATAGTCAATCGCGGCGTTGGTTACGCCTTTCATTTTAACGAAAGAAATTCTTTCCAAAGTGAGTGCAGCATTGTAAGTCACCGAATCGATTTTACTTCCTAATCTTAGTTTGCCGTCAAGGTCGTTATCTTTTCCATTTACCTTTGCCATCTCTTTCCAAATTGCGGGACTACTCTCATTCGTTTGGAAATAAATAGTATAATCGTTCTGCTTGGAATCGAAAGTCAACTTCGCATCTTGAACAATATCGTTTTGCATGCGAAGGTTGTAAAAACGGGAAAATGTATTCGATGGAATAATAATTTTCACACCTGAAGATTTTGCCTGACTCAAATCAACCGGCTCGTTTAACTTTACTTGAACCTCTACCGCTTCATCGTTTCTATACTTATTATTGGATTGATCGACAACATCGAGTGTTATTGCCGTACCGATTCCCAAAACAAGAAGTGCAAGCCAGATATAGTTTAGCATCTATAATCCAAATGGGTGAAATGATGTTACAAAAAAATAAAAATTCCTACTCTAAAATTAAACTTCTTTGAATGTTTTAAGAAATTCTTCTCTACTAATACCGGACTGTGTACAGATCACTCTCAATGTAGACGATTTAATAAAATTGTGATTTGGCATTGTGAGAGGTGTCTTAGTCCTGTCGGCATTCGTCCGAATCATGGAGATGTGTTCTTTTTCTCTGACTATCTCGAATCCCAGCTTTTGAAAAGTTCTAACAACTTTTTGCTTTGACGCATCAACCGGGAACTTTGACATTAGATTGCAATTTTTGTATCGGTAATAAATGCGTCTATAATAGGCGGATCAATTTCCAAAATTTCGTTACCAAAACTTTCTATATGAAATTTTATAGCTGATTTCACATCAGCAAGTACTTCGTCATAAGTGTCCCCTTCTCCAATGACTATTCCCTTCAACCCAAGCGGATAGGCTACAAATCCATCACGGTGTTTTTCCACTACTATCTTAAAATCTTTCATATATGAATTTCTCCTTAACTTGCATAGGAATAATAACATTTTGATCCAAACTTGTCAAAGCAAACTTTTTTTATCTATTGTATAATTCCATTATTTTGCAATCAAAAAATTCGGGAGTAAAATGAAATTAGGTTTGGTTCAATATAATCCGGTTTGGGAAAGTCCAACCGAAAACATTTTGAAAATTGAAAAACTATTGGAAACCTCATCTAGTGAAACAAACGTGTTGATTTTTCCCGAAATGACGTTAACCGGTTTTACTATGAATGCCAAGAACTTTGCGGAAGACATCGACGGGCTAAGTACAAAATATTTTATCGATCTTGCTCGTAAACTGAAACAGCATGTCTTTGCCGGAATAATCGAAAAGGATGGAAATAAATTTTATAACTCATTGTTTCACTTTGATGGAAACGGAATAATAACTGCCAGGTACAGAAAAATTCATCCTTATTCCAAAGCGGGGGAAAACATTTACTACAACGGTGCAGACGAAATGGTAATTTCCAAAATAGATAAAGTGAAAGTCGGCTTAGGTATTTGTTACGATTTAAGATTCCCGGAACTTTTCCGGCACTACGGCAAACAAAGGGCGGAAATGATTTTCCTAATTGCCAACTGGCCTATCTCCCGTATTGAACATTGGAAAACTCTCCTAAGAGCAAGGGCAATTGAGAATCAATGTTTTGTGGCGGGTGTAAACAGGGTTGGCAACGATCCGGAAAATAAATACAACGGCTGCAGCGCTATTTTCGATCCTATGGGTAATCAAATAGTTTTGGCTGATGATGAAGAGAAAATAATTGAGGCAGAAATGAATTTGGAAATGGTTCGGGATGTTAGAGCAAAATTGCCTTTCTTGGATGACATTAAACTTATCTAAATATACTCTCCCAAATCTTAGCCGTGAAAACACATTGGTGCATGGATGCATGAATGAGATTGTTCTTGTTCATGCTCTTGCTCTTGTTCTCAAGTTTACAAATCTGTTTTGTGTTATTAAATTCTTTGATAAAATCAAGCCACAGGTGAATTATCTTCTGCCGGAATACAAACCGCCCGCTTTAGTCACTTTGATATCCTGAAGTTCCGGAGCTTTCATTCGAATTTCAAATCGGTAGCCCCTGTAGTAACCGGTCGGATTCCATACTAGGTTAAATTCCCAACAATGAAGATCCCGGTAAATTGTTATTTGAGGTGCAGTAACTTCTTTCTGTTCAAAATCGTAGCTGCCGCGTATGGTGAATTTCCAATACTCTGTTAAATTAAAACTTAGGTTTAATCCAAGGTTGGAATATTTTGTAAATTTGTCAGGGGTTGGTTTCGACAAATTAAAATTGTAGCTTAAACTCAAATTCCATGGAATAGAAAAATCTTTCGGCTGTTCATCATTGTACAGGGCTATATAATCTGTTTTTTTAAAAGCGTTGAACCCCTCTTCTTCTTTTTCGTTCTTTTTGGAAGTTTCATTTTTCCCCTGGGCTTTTTTCCCGGAAAGATTTGTTGAAATTGAAAAGCTGAAATTGGTTAGACGGAACAATCCTTTACTTTCGGAAGCTAAAAATTTATTTACTCTGACTCCTTTATTGAAATCATAAAAAGTATAAGAAGATGAACCGGAAAAACTAAGCAGGTCGCCGACCTGAGTTCTATAGCTTAAATTCAAGTCGGACAGTTTAAGACTATCGGCGGCAAAGTTATAACCGACACTTGCATTCAAATTCAACAATTGAATTTTTTTCGCTTCAGTAGACGAAGTGTCCGCAGGATCTTTTGCCATTTTCATTTCGAAAATATTTCCTAAAGAGAAGTTGATACTCTGCCTTTCACCGTTCGAAACACTCCCGAAAACTTCCCCGCTATATTTATCGTAACGTACAACCGAGCCGTTTGCTTTTGTGTACGAATCGTAATATCCCCAGTTATCATCAGCAAAATTCGGCTGGTACGAATACGAGATTGCAGGCATTAATGTATGTCTGAACGCTTCAATTCCAAAAATGTTCGGTTGAAAAATTCCGTAGAGTTTTGTAGATGCCGAAACACTGAAGTTGTACGTCCGGACATAATTGATTTCCTTTATTTCTCTTTCAACAGTTGAATCGACGTATGTTATTTGTCCCGTCAATGTATCTTTTTTTGCAACAATGTAGTTATCCATTTTCAGTCTTTTGTTGTACCACTTTTCAGTGTAATTAATTCTGGGTGAAACGCTGAAGTAACCGATCTTCGGAGAAGCATTGAGTGAAATATTATGCTGAAAGCCGCCGTGAATGTTCAAATCTCCGTTAACCTTTTGTCTCTTGTTTAAGAACTGCCCTGTATAACTATACGCTATATATTCGTACCATTTCTGATGCTGGCTTGAAAGTACATCATCTCTCTTGAAAGGATAAGTTTGATTTTTAGTAAAAGTAATACTCGGCAACATTTCATAGATATTTCCGCTCCCCAAGTTTTGAGTCCTGCTGTAATTAATCGTCAAACTGTTCCCCGATTCATCCCATCTCTTATTAAAAGTTGCGTTCGAGGTAATGTCTTGAGAAAGTAAATCGTTATAATTAACTGCATTGTTTGACAAGAAATTTGAAGACATAAATTGTAAATTGGCATCCAATCTCGTTGTCGGATTGATCTGCTGGTTGTGATACAAAGAAAAATTCCAATCGGTTTGGGAAGTTCTATCCGGGTCGGACGGTTCGCCGATTTTTATTTTTGAATAACCGGCATTTATCGTCCCGCTGAAATTATAACGTTCGGAATACCTCATCCTGCTTCTAAATCCGTATCCGCCTTTCGTGTAGTAATCACCGGTTAACGTCAAATCGAAGTAATCACTTAAAGCAAAAAAATAGCCGAAATTTCTGAAGTATTGTCCCCTATCTACAATTTGTCCGTAGGTTGGAATAATAATTCCGCTTCTCCTGCCAGATTGATTTGGAATAATTGCAATCGGAAGCGGAAGAGGAAGCGGTACGCCGCCAATCCACATTAAAATCCATTTGGCAACTATTTTGTCGTTCTGAATTACTTTCATTTCACTTGCAGTGAAATATGTATGCGGATTCTTTTCATCGCACGTTGTGTACATACCGTCTTTAATGAAGTAAACATTTTTGTCAACCTTTTTGACTTCTTCACCTTCATACCTGGAATCTTTCCCCTGGTTCTTAGCCATTGAAATATAACCGCGCGTAGTTTTGAAATTGTACTGAAGCATAGAACCTTCGTACGTTTCTCCCTCTTCAGTCAGAACGGGAGTTTGTTTCATTTTCACTTTTGCGGTGTCGGAAGTATCTTCTATTCCATAAGATTCCAATTCACTTTTATCATAATCAACAAAGATCTTCCCGCCTTTAAGTTCGGTAGTTTTATATTTCAAATCTCCCGAACCGTAAATGAACATTTTTTTGTTGGGAACATCGTAAATCAGTGAATCGCTCGACGAAGCATAGATGACTGCATCGACATCGTACTTTTTAGAATGTTTCGAAGTGTCCTGAACGGAAAGAGAATTCTTTTGAATTAAAGTGTCTTTCGATGCCGGAATAAAAAGAGAATCTTTATCTTGTGCAGAAATAATTTCTGCCAACAAGAACAATATTATGATTCCCTTCAATTTCATTGTATGTAAAATTCTCGGTTGACAAAGTAAAATTAATTATGATTTATAAAATACCAGCGCCGATGCACCTTTAATGCCGGCGTCATTTTTCATCTTTGCAGCTTTTATTTTGATTCTCGATTTGAACGGAATCATGACCCTTTCTTTAACAGCATTTTCGACAGCGTTTAGAAGCAGGTCACCGAACCCGGCAACGCCTCCCCCGATAATGATATTCGTTATGTCAAGTATATTTACAACCGACGAAAGTCCGTAGCCTAATTTTGTACCGGTATCGACAATAATACTTTTTGCAAACTTGTCTCCTTTTGTCGCTGCTTCGTGAATCAACTTAGGGGTTAATTCTACTTTATCATCCTGCAATAATTTATTAATCAAGGATTCAGGGTGCGAAGGGATCTCTTTTTTTGTTTCAGCAATCAAATAACTATTACCAATATAAGCCTCAATACATCCTTTTGAGCCGCATTTACAATCGGGTCCGTTATAATCGATTGAGGAGTGACCAATCTCGCCTGCACCGCCTTCTTCTCCACGGTAAATTTTCCTGTTAATAATTATTCCGCCTCCTACACCTGTTCCTAAAGTAATCAT
>CAZRIQ010000060.1:0-9462 GCA_964600175.1 uncultured Melioribacter sp.
CAACAGGGTACTTTTACCCAGACTGATTGTCGGATTGGTTTTCCTGTCGGAAGGCATTCAAAAGTTTTTATATCCGGACGCTTCAGGCATTGGGCGGTTTATTAAAATCGGTATACCGGCACCGTATTTCTTTGCACCGTTTGTAGGTGTTGTAGAAACGGTATTTGGTTTAATGCTGGTAATCGGTTTATTAACGAGGATCGCATCGATACCTTTGATAACCAACATCAGCGTTGCCATCATATCCACTAAAATACCTCTTTTACTGAATGAGGGATTCTGGAGAATGGCTCATGAAGCAAGAACCGACTTCGCAATGCTTTTGGGAGGAATTTTTCTTCTTATAAACGGTGCCGGCAGACTTTCATTGGATAACAGGATTTTCGGCAAAGCAGAAAAGAAAAAACCACAGAATTAATCTTGTTAGATATAATAAAAGTATTTCTGAAAATCGGCTTCTTTGGTTTCGGCGGACCCGCCGCTCATATCGGGATAATGGAAGATGAAATTGTAACGAGAAGAAAATGGATAACCAAAGAAAAGCTCCTCGATTTAATCAGTATCACTAATCTTATCCCCGGACCAAACTCAACGGAAGTTGTACTTCACATCGGTTATATAAAAGGCGGATTCAAAGGGTTGATTGTTGCCGGGCTCAGTTTCATTATTCCTGCTGTACTTATTACACTTGGGTTTTCATTTGTCTATGTGGAATTCGGTTCGCTGCCGAACGTTCAATGGTTTTTGTTGGGAATTAAACCGGCAGTAATTGCAATAATTACCGCTGCGCTTGTTAAATTGTTTAAGGGGATATCACAGAAAAGAATAGCGATTGTTACGGCAGCTGTTACAATGGTGCTGAACCTTCTCGGTTTGAATGAAATTCTACTTCTCTTTGTCTCCGGGTTAATTGCAATAGTTTGGGAATACCGCAAAAATATTTTTACTCATTTTTATAAATCGGTAAACGTTTTTCTTTTCCCTTTGATTTTATTCTTTTTGAATTTTTTCCCGTCGGTTCACGAAAACAAACCTGCCCTGGAATCGATAGGGTTGTTCTTTTTGAAAATCGGATCGGTTTTATACGGAAGCGGTTATGTGCTAATTGCTTTCTTACAAGGTGACATTGTCGATTCATACCATTGGATAACTTCCCGGCAGCTTCTCGACGCAATTGCAGTAGGTCAGTTCACACCGGGACCAATGTTATCTACATCTACATTTATCGGTTACCTTATTAAAGGTTTGCCGGGTGCTGCTGTTGCCACAATTTGTATTTTCTTACCTTCCTTTATTTTTGTTCTATTTCTTGTAAGGTTTGTAGATAAATTGAGAAGCAAGAAGATTGTCGGCGCTGCCTTGGATGGACTTAACGGCGGCTCGCTTGGTTTGATGGGAGCGGTTCTAATTAAACTAAGTGTAATTCTATTCAGTGGCTGGCAGTTGTGGGTTATATTTATTGTTGGTTTCGTTTTATTGTTAAAATTCAAACTCAATTCGGTACTTGTAGTGATCTCCGGAATTGTCTTAGGATTCCTTTTCTTTTATATATAGGGTGGTTATCCAATCAACCTGTCCGGCGTAACGCAGTGAAGCCGGATCATTCATTCATTTATTCATACTTGCCTCGATTATTTAGAAATTAAGAATAGGATTTCGTTGAATTTCAGATGTGGTTGGCTTAATTTTGATTGTGATATCTTAATAATGTAAAATTTTCGGGAGAAAAATTATGGAGTACAGAGTTGAAACCGACAGCATGGGAGAAATTAAGGTTCCGGTCGATAAATATTACGGGGCTCAAACAGCAAGATCATTAATGAATTTTAAGATTGGCGGCGAACGATTTCCTTTTGAATTGATACGAGCTTTGGCTATTGTCAAAAAAGCAGCAGCTTTAACAAACAAAGATTTGGGAACACTACCGCCTGAAAAAGCCGAACTGATTATCAAAGCAGCGGATGAAGTTATAGCCGGAAAGTTGAATGATCATTTTCCGTTAGTTGTTTGGCAGACAGGAAGCGGAACACAGTCGAATATGAACGTCAACGAAGTAATTTCCAACCGTGCAATTGAAATAGCGGGCGGACAGATGGGCAGTAAAAAACCGATTCACCCAAACGACGATGTGAACAAAGCTCAATCTACAAATGATGCATTTCCCACGTCGATCCATGTTGCTGCTGTTGAAGAAATTCACCGACGTTTAATACCGATGGTCACGAAATTAAGAGATGCATTGGATGCGAAGGCGAAGGAATTCAAAAATGTAATCAAAATCGGAAGAACACATTTAATGGATGCTACACCGTTGACGCTCGGTAACGAGTTTTCCGGTTATGCACAGCAGTTAACCAATGGACTTGCAAGAATAAATGACAGTTTGAAAAGATTGACCGAAATTCCTCTCGGTGGAACCGCTGTTGGTACCGGACTTAACACTGTCGGCGATTATGCTGTTAAAGTTGCCAAGAAAATATCCGATCTGACCGGTAAGGAATTTAAAACTGCGCCTAATAAATTTGAAGCGATGGCGGGAAAGGATGCAATAGTCGAAATGCACGGTACACTAAAAACTTTGGCGGCATCGTTGATGAAGATTGCAAACGACGTCCGCTGGCTTGGCTCCGGACCGCGCTGCGGTATTGGAGAAATTTCATTGCCGGAAAACGAACCGGGCAGTTCAATTATGCCGGGTAAAGTAAATCCAACTCAAGCCGAAGCATTAACAATGGTTTGCATGCAGGTATTCGGAAACGACGTAACTATTAATTTCTCCGGTGGGAGCGGCAACTTCGAATTGAATGTCTTCATGCCGGTAATTGCGTTTAATTTTTTACAGTCGATTAAATTACTTGCCGATGCATGTGAAAGCTTCTGCGATAATTGTGTTGTTGGAATTACTGCTAACGATAAGAATATTAAGAGGAACCTTGAAAATTCGTTAATGCTGGTTACATCTTTGAACACCGTTATCGGTTATGACAATGCCGCAAAAGTTGCGAAAAAAGCCCATAAAGAGAATAAAACGCTAAAAGAAGCTGCTTTGGAACTCGGTCTATTAACGGCAGAAAAATTTGATGAGGTTGTTCGTCCCGAGAAAATGATAGGTCCTAAGAAGTAATTAGATCTTCTTGAATGTTTTCTCGGGTAAGGTAGTCGAAAAGTTATTGATAAGTTTCACGCGGAGTTCGCAGAAATTTCCTCTACGATCTCTGCGTGAGGGTTTTTCTATAACTTCTATTTTTATATAAAGAAATTCTTTGAATTATAACATGGTCTTGTCTTGATGAGTCCCACATTAATTATCATAATCATTCTAATAATATTTTTTACCGGAGCTTTTATTCGTTCTTCAATCGGCTTTGGCGATGCTGTTTTGGCGATGCCTCTTTTAGCCTTTATTATTAATATCAAAACCGCTACACCTCTGGTTGCTCTTACTTCAAGTACAATCGCAATTTTGATTCTTTTGAAATCCTGGCGCTCGGTTAGTTTGAAAGATACCTGGCGATTGATAATTTCGACTATTGTTGGAATTCCGGTGGGATTGGTTTTTCTTAAGAATGCACCGGAGTCAATTGTAAAAATTGTTCTCGGTGTGATAATAGTTTTGTTTGGTACATATAATGTTTTTAGACCGAAGTTACCGGAACTCAAAAATAATCTTCTCACTTTCATTTTTGGGTTCATCGCCGGAATATTCGGAGGAGCATACAACACAAATGGTCCACCGATTGTAATTTATGGTGTGCTAAAGAATTGGTCGGCAGAAAATTTTAGAGCAACGTTACAAGGATACTTTTTGCCAACTGGTTTAATGATTGTAATTGGACATGGAATTTCGGGTTTATGGACAAACGTAGTTTGGCACTATTATCTGCTGTCGTTGCCGGTAATAATTGTTGCGGTTCTTATTGGTCATAAGGTTAATGAGAGATTAGCGTCCGAGAAATTCAAACTACTTGTAAATGTTTTTCTGATTCTTATTGGAATACTTCTTATTTTATACTCAATCTAATCCGGGTAAATCCGCAATTATTTTTTTTATTTAATCGAACCCGCCTCAAAGGGGGCAAGTTTGAAGGGAGGGAAACCAAATGTTTATTGGGCATTTTGGAGCTGGTTTTGCCGGTAAGAAAGTCGCACCAAAAACTTTTGAATTTTTGACTTAAATAATTTTGAGGAAAATTAAAATGCCGGTGAAGATAAAAGCCCCGTCGATTAGTGAGGCGGTAGGAAATAAACCGAAGATCATCGAAGAATATATCGGACGCGTAAACTCAAATACAACTGAAGTTAGTATCGCAAAGATGAAAAGCCCTTCCGGCTGGGTTGAGCCGGGACAGCGTCCGGAATTCGATGAGTTTACCGTTGTGCTTAAAGGCGAATTAGATGTTAAGTGCGAAGATGGGGAACTATTGATAATTAAGACTGGCGAAGCGGTAATGGCAAAAAAGGGTGAATGGATTCAATATAGTACACCGGGGAATGAGGGGGCAGAATATATCGCTGTTTGTCTTCCGGCATTCTCACCATATATAGTAAATAGAGACGAATAGATATGCTGCATAAACAATTAATCGATTCTGCAGTGAAGCATTTTGAAATTAGCTTGCAGAGAGTTGAAAAATGCTTCGACGAAATTACTGAGGAGGACCTCTGGAATGATTTTAACAATAACCTCGTCTCTGTAGGAAATTTGGTTTTGCACCTTTGTGGAAATTCCACTCAATATGTTATTTCCGGTTTGGGCGGACAAAAATATTTTCGCGAAAGGGATAAGGAGTTCAGCGGCAAACCGGGACTTTCTAAAAGAGAACTATTGGAAAAATTTCAGAATGTTATTTCAGATTCATGTAAAGTATTTTTCAATCTTTCTGAAGAACAGGTTGAAAAAAATTATAATGTACAGGGATTCAATTACAATGGTGTTGAGATAATCTTACATGTGACAGAACATCTTAGCTACCACGTAGGTCAAATTTCTTTTGCGGTGAAACTTATGAAAAATAAAGACCTAGGTTATTATCGGGGTATTGATCTTAACAAGCAAAATTCTAGTTCGGATTGAAACTATGGAAACTATTCTTAATGTTTTTCTAATAGTAGAAAAAGACTACGTAACCGGATTCAGAGCACAATCATATAAGCAGGAAGGAAGTGATAAAGAAAAAATAACCTTCCTGAAAGAGAAAGCTAAGGAAGATTATGAACACGCGTTTGTCTTCGATGCGCCGGTTAACCGGAAAGGCAAATTTATGAAATACAATAAGTTTGCTAAACTTGAAGAGCAGGGAATGCAGTACAGTTTATTCGAAGAAATTTTTCAAAAGTTTGAAGTGCCGGAAAACCCTTTGATTTGTGTTACACCTATCGTCGATGGGAAAAATTTAGGTCAGTAATTAGAACAGGTATTTTATCGCAACAAACCCGCCTATGAGCAGTACAGTGAAGGCAAGGGCAAGCCAATTGAAATATTTATCGATGAAACTTTTTATTTGGGGACCGAATTTCCAAATAAGAAAAGCTACAAGGAAAAATCGTCCGGCTCTCCCGATAAAAGAAGCAACTATAAACGCAACTAAGTTAATTTGAAAAGCGCCGCTTGAAATTGTGAAAACTTTATACGGAATCGGTGTGAATCCTGCAGTAAACACAATCCAGAAATCCCACGCTTCATAAAGTTTTTGAACATTGAAAAAGACTTTCTCAGTAAATCCCGGTATATGATTAAAAAAGAAATATGCCACTGAAGAGAATTGATTGTCCCCGCTCCACCATAAAAAATAGCCGATTGAATACCCCAATAATGCTCCGGCTATCGACCCGATTGTGCAATTTAGAGCGAATTTGAAGGCTTTTGCCTGTGATCCCAAAATTAGAGCGATGAGAAGAGCATCAGGCGGTATAGGGAAAAAGGATGCTTCGGCAAATGCAAGTACGAACAATGCCAGGGAACCGTAAGGTGTTTCTGCCCAGTGGAGAACCCATTCGTATAGATCTCGTATTATCTTCATAGCTTTTTTAAAATGAGTGAGCAATAATAGAAAAATTTCGATCTATTAAAAAATCTTTTGATCAAACTTTATATCGAATCAATTCTTTTGTGATATTTTCTTGCGATTGCTTGTTATCAAAATAAAAAATGAAAGTGCCTGATATTTCAATTCGAAACGGTTCTTTAACTGGATAGAGACTATTTTTATTGCATTTCAAAAATTGCCCAGTTAAATTAATCTAAACTTATTTGGAAAGATGATGCCGATATTTAAAGATTTTAAAACCATCCCCCAGTTATTCACAATTATAACTCTTGATTATGGTAAAGGCAAAACGCGGCCTGTTCTACAGTCTAAAATTAATGATAAATGGGTTAGCGTTACTTACGATGAATTGTATCGAAACACAGAAGAACTTGCCTTGGGATTGGCATCGCTCGGTGTTCGGAGGGAAGATAAAATAGCAATCATTGCCGAGAATCGTCCCGAATGGGTTTATTCCGATTTTGCAATTTTAAGTCTTGGCACAATAGACGTGCCGCTCTACCCAATCTCAACTTCGGAAACGCTGGAATACATCATTAAGGATTCAGAATCGGTTGGAATTATTGTATCGAACAAATTTCAGTTGAATAAAGTTTTAAAAGTGAAGAACAATTGTAGGACACTTAAATTTATTATTGTTATGAACGAAAGCGATAAATCGGACGATACCGATGTGTACAGTTTATCTTCAGTTCAGAATATGGGAAAAGAATTCAAACGCGAAAATGAAAATTATTTTTTGGATAACATTAATTTTTGCAATGAGAATGATCTGTGTACTATAATTTATACTTCAGGAACAACGGGTGAACCTAAGGGAGTTATGTTAACACATAAAAATATTGTATCCAATGTTAAAGCTGCACATGAAATTTTCGATATAGATGAAACCGATATATTTCTTTCCTTCTTGCCGTTGTGTCATATTTTTGAAAGGATGGGTGGTTACTATACTGCATTTTCCTGCGGCGGAATGATCGTTTACGCAGAAAGTATAGAGAAAATTTCTCAGAACTTGGTTGAGATAAAACCTACGATAATGACGGCTGTTCCAAGGTTATTCGAAAGGATGTACAGCAAAATTCAAAAAAATGCTGAATCACAATCTCCTAAAAAACAAAAGATTTTTAATTGGGCTATCGAATTGGGTAGGGAATACCAACTTGCTAAAAAGTCCGAACGGCAGATTCCAATTACGCTGACATTGAAACACAAGTTTGCCGACAAGCTTATCTATTCCAAATTACGTGAACGGACTGGTGGAAATTTGCGGTTTTTTATTTCAGGAGGCGCGGCACTTGCGCGTGAACTAGGTCAATTTTTTGAAGCCGCAGGTATCCTGGTAATTGAGGGATACGGATTAACGGAATCGTCTCCCGTTATTGCTGCAAACAGACTGAATGATTATAAGTTTGGTACTGTAGGTAAACCAATGCCCGGTGTTGAGGTGAAAATTGCCAAAGACGGGGAGATTCTTGCTTTTGGACCAAACATTATGAGAGGATATTTCAGAAAGAAAAAGGAAACGGAAGAAGCATTAAAAGACGGATGGCTTCATACCGGGGATATCGGAGTTTTTGATGCGGAGGGATTTTTGATTATAACCGACAGAAAGAAACACTTGTTCAAAACTTCTGGAGGAAAGTATATTGCACCGACACCGATTGAAAATATGTTTCTTGCAAGTAAATTCATAGATCAATTTGTACTCATTGGCGATAGGAGAATGTTCTTAAGTGCTTTGATAGTACCGGATTTTGAAGCACTGAAAGAATATGCCGATGCGAATAGAATACATTATACAAATGAAAAAGACCTTGTTCAACTGAAACAAATTTATGAATTGCTTGAAAAGGACCTCGAGCAATTTCAGAAGAAACTTGCTGCATTTGAAAAGATAAGAAAGTTTACAATTCTCGATAAACCGTTCACAATTGAAGGTGGGGAACTAACTCCTTCGTTGAAGATCAAGCGAAAAGTAGTTGAAGAAAGGTATAAGGAGTTGATCGAAGATATGTATAAAGCTTTTTAGAGCCGGTTACGATAATACTGCATAACCGGTTTAATTTCGCAAAAGTAAACGCCGATTTTGATAAGTGATAGTTCAATTTCAAACCTTATCAAGTGGCGTTTTTTTATTATATTCGAGGTCAAAAATGAAAACTTATAGGGCTCAATTTTGAAGAAAGAGAAAATTTTAGTCACTTCCGCTCTGCCTTATGCCAACGGGAAAATACACCTCGGACATCTAAGCGGAGCGTATCTCCCGGCCGATATTTACGTCCGCTATAAGAGACTAAAAGGCGACGATATAATTTACGTTTGCGGTTCCGATGAACACGGTGTGCCGATAACAATTACTGCCGACAAGGAAAAAGTCAGTCCCAAAGTTATAATTGACCGATACCATAATTTGAACAAAGAAGCGTTTGAAAAATTTGGGATGAGCTTCGATATATACTCGAGGACAAGTTTACCGGTTCATCATGAAACCTCGCAACAGTTTTTCAAATCGTATTATGACAGAAAACTGCTTGTTGAAAAAAAGTCGAAACAGTTCTATGATGAGAAAGCAAAAATGTTTTTACCGGATAGGTATGTTGAAGGAACATGCCCGAGATGCGGTTTTGAAGAAGCAAGAAGCGATGAGTGTGAAAGATGCGGATCGCTTTACGAACCGTCTGAGTTGAAAAATCCCAAAAGTAAAATTACCGGGGAAACTCCTGTACTTAAAGAAACCTCACATTGGTATTTTCCGTTAGGCAAGTATCAGGAGAAACTCGAAAAGTATGTCGATGAGATGAATGAGAAGTATGGATGGAAAGACAACGTTTTACAGTACTGTCGTGGATGGTTCAAAGACGGTTTGAGAGACCGGGCTTACACAAGAGATTTGGATTGGGGAATAAAGGTTCCGCTGGAAGGTGCCGAGGGAAAAGTTCTATACGTTTGGTTTGAAGCTGTGCTCGGTTACATTTCCGCCACGAAAGAATTGTCAAAGCAAAAAGGTGATCCCGACTTCTGGAGAAAATACTGGCAGGATCCCGCAACCAAATACATTGCATTCATAGGTAAAGATAATATTGTTTTTCATACAATTATTTTTCCTGCGATGCTGATTTCCTGGAACGAAGGCAACGACGATAAATATGTTTTACCTCAGAATGTCCCGGCAAACGAATTCCTCAATTTTGAAGGGAAGAAATTCTCAAAGTCGCGGGGGTGGGGAGTCGATGTTCTTGAATTTCTAGAAATGTTTTCTGCCGATTCTCTTCGTTATACTCTAGGGGCAAACCTTCCTGAGAACAAGGATACCGATTTTTACTGGAAAGAATTTCAAACAAGAAACAACAGCGAGCTTGCCGATATACTCGGAAATTTTGTGAATAGAACTTTCACCTTTGCACATAAACAT
>CAZRIQ010000061.1:0-9392 GCA_964600175.1 uncultured Melioribacter sp.
CCGTAATGTGTTGATCCCTTAAGACTTCTATAACTGTATGTTGGAAGTTGCCCCGATTCCTAAAAACCAAGTTCTCAAAAAACATTATTCATTAATGAATTTCTTTTGTGTTTTACTAGATCGTATTTCAAGAGATTTCTTATTTTTCAACAGGAATTTGCAGCTTTTTAGCTAACAAGGTTATAATTAATTCTTACTGAATTCATGAAAGATAAAGCGAATCCCGTCTACTTCTTAATCTTCTTTATTTTTTTCAGCGCATCCGTAATTAGGGCACAGACTGAAAAAGAAAATGCGCTAAATAAAAAGGTTGAAACCCTACTTTCACAAATGACCCTCGATGAAAAAATCGGGCAAATGACTCAAGTCGATTACAACGCAATCAGATCTAATCTAAATGACATTAGTAAATATTACATCGGTTCGATTCTCTGCGGAGGGGGTACTGAACCGGACGATATAACTGCAAAGGGTTGGGCTAATCTTTATGACAAACTTCAAAACATTGCAATCGGAACCAGGTTGAAAATACCTATAATTTGGGGAATCGATGCCGTACACGGACACAACAATGTATACGGGGCAACCATTTTCCCTCATAATATAGGGCTGGGTGCTACACGGAATTCGAAATTTGTTGAACAAGTAGCTTCAATCACTGCCACAGAAGTTAAAGGTACGGGAATGCAATGGGATTTTTCACCATGTGTTGCAGTTGCTCGAAATGAAAGATGGGGAAGAACTTATGAAAGTTTTAGCGAAAATCCGGACCTGGTTAAAGAAATGGCAACTGCTTATGTTAAAGGAATGCAGGGGAAAGGACTTTCGGAAGAAACTTCAGTACTGGCATGCGCAAAACATTTTATAGGAGATGGTGGAACAACAGATGGAAAAGACCAAGGCAATACCGAAGTAGACGAAGCAACTCTTCGTAGAATTCATCTGCCCGGTTACATAGGGGCACTCGAAGCAGGTGTAAAGTCAATCATGGTATCTTTTAGCAGTTGGAATGGTAAAAAAAATCATGAAAATAAATATTTACTGACAGACTTATTAAAAAACGAACTTGGGTTTAAAGGATTTTTGGTTTCCGATTGGGCCGCAATAGACCAACTTGGTCACGACTATAAAAAAGATATCGAAAAATCAATTAATGCTGGTCTAGACATGATAATGATTCCGCACGGACCTGGAGAAAGAAATAATTACATCGAGTTCATTACTTTTCTGAAAGAGCTTGTTAATGAAAATAAGGTACCTATCGGTAGGATCGATGATGCCGCATCGAGAATATTAAAAGTAAAATATCAACTCGGGCTTTTCAACGATCCTATGACGCATAGAGATCTAACTTCTCAAGTTGGCTCTGCACAACATAGAGCCGTCGCACGTGAAGCGGTTCGTCGATCCATTGTACTACTAAAAAATGATAACAATTTCCTACCGTTAAACAAGAATGCTAAAAAGATATTAGTCGTCGGGAAAGCATCTGATGATATCGGTATCCAATGCGGCGGTTGGACAATAAGTTGGCAGGGCAGCACGGGTGAAATAACTCCGGGAACAACAATTTTACAAGCGGTCAAAAAAGCTGTTTTGTCAACTGCTGCTGTAACTTATTCTTTAAACGGTGATATAAATGACAATTATGATTTCGGAATTGTTGTTGTAGGTGAAATGCCATATGCAGAAGGACTGGGAGACAGGAGCGATTTGAATTTGTCTGCCGAGGACCAAGAAATGATTCGGAAAATCAAGTTGTCCGGAATCCCATTTGTAACGATTTTAATCTCGGGGCGACCGATGATACTCGGAAGTATTCTTTATAACAGCAATGCTTTAATTGCTGCATGGCTGCCCGGTACCGAAGGAGAAGGTGTTACCGATGTCCTGTTCGGAGATTACAAACCGACCGGCAAACTTCCATTTTCATGGCCAAGAAGTATGTCGCAAATTCCTATTAATATTGGAGATGAATACTACGATCCCCTCTTTCCTTACGGATACGGTTTAACTTATTAAAGACGGGTAATAATCATGACATTAAAAGAAAAATACGGCGCCTGGGCTTTGATAACCGGCGCCTCCTCGGGTATAGGAGAAGGTTTCGCACGACGTCTCGCATCGGAAAATTTCAATCTAATTTTAGTCGGGCGGAGAAAAGAGAGACTGGAAAAATTGTCCAGAGAATTGACGGAAAAACACAAAGTGGAGATTATAATTGCCCCGGTAGACTTATCACAAGAAAAATTTATGGATGAAGTTAAAGGGTATATAGGTAATAAAGAAATTGGGATTTTGATAAACAATGCCGGCTTCGGATACAACGGTGAATTCGTCGATGCCGATCCGGATATTTCGGAGAGAATGATAAAAGTAAACTGTATCGCCCCTACGCAATTAACTCACTACTTCGGATTGAAAATGGCAGAAAGAAAAAGGGGCGCAATCATTTTCCTGGGAAGTGTAGTTGGTTACACTCCCACCCCGTTTACAACCGTCTACTCCGCGACTAAAGCTTTCAATCTTTTTATGGGAGAAGCGCTCTGGTACGAATTAAGAAAACATAATATTGATGTGCTCGCACTAAACCCAGGGGGAACAGCAACAGAATTTCAACAGGTTGCCGGAACATCTGCCGGTCCTGTTGCGAGAAGTGTTGAAGATGTTGTGAATACGGCGATGAAGAAACTCAGCAAACAACCAAGTGTAGTAGACGGGTTTTACAATAAAATCCTTAGTGTTTTACCAAGATTAATTACAAGAAGATTTGCATTAAAGATAGCCGGCTACATGCGAAAGAAATTATTCACTGCCAGGCATGTAAAAAGTTGATAAGTTGTAAAGACGGGGCAACTTGTCCCGCCTTTACCTTAAATATAATATTAAAGCTACATCTATTTTTTAACCGTTCCCAACGGCATTACCTCACTTCCGTAAACTTCATTCAATACCTGGGCTATGCCGGTGTATATTGCCGATGCCCCGCACACGATTCCTTCGAACCCGGCAAATTGTTTTATGCCAGCACTTCCCGTTGCATCGCCGAGGGCAAGTAAAAAGAAAAGTATCGCCAGTGTACCGAAGACAACCTGCAGAGCCTTAGATAATTTCAACGTTCCTATAAACATCAGGGAGGTGAATATTCCCCACATCACCATATAATAAACCATTCCGGTTTCGGATGTTGGGCCAATCCAATCAAGTTTAGGCATTACAATCAGCGCAACAAGAGTAAGCCAGAAAAAACCGTAAGAGGCAAATGCGGTGAGTCCGAATGTATTGTTTTTCTTCCACTCCATTATTCCTGCAACAACTTGGGCAAGCCCTCCGTAAAAAATTCCCATTGCAAGAATCATAGAATTGAGTTCAAAAATTCCCGCGTTGTGAAAATTCAGAAGAACCGTCGTCATACCGAATGCAAGCAGGCCAAGCGGTGCCGGATTTCCTGAATTATCTTTTATATCTAAACGAGTGTCCCCGTTCATATTCTCCTCCTTAAATGGTTTTTTGTTTGGGTTTCCCGCCGGAAACTGGCGTTAAAATAAAAAACATTATTCGAACTATGAAACTCTATTTGCCTCATTACAAAGCGAACTTATAGGAGGGAATGCTCTGATTTTCCTTATAAAGAAGGACACAAAAACTCTTTGAATTGATTTTTGTTGCGTTGATTACAGCTTTATAGATATGATTTATTCTTACCTACAAATACCTCGATTTTTTTAAATACAAGATATCCGCCGCATAAATGTTTAAATTTTTTCAACGTGCAGAATGTGATATAATATTATGGGTAGCCTCGGCTCATTTAAAAAGATTCAGATCAACCGCCTCCGCCATCATCCGATGTCCCGTTTCACTTGGGTGAAGATGATCACCCGAATCAGCAATGGGCAGAAGTTGCAGCGGATTCGCCGGATCTCGCAGAGCAGCATCGAGATCAATAACTGCATCAAAGCGACCGCTATTCCGTATCCATTCGTTGACCGTCTTCCATGCTGATTCATGATCTCCTTTATCATAAAATGAACCGCCGAATGGAGTCAGCGTCGCACCGTAAACACGGATACCGTAAGCGTGTGCGGTATCGATCATCTTCTCGTACGCAGCAATCAGACCGTTCGCTACTTTAGCTGCACTGTCGGATCCTCTTGATCCGCCGATATCGTTTATCCCCTCCAGGATGATCAGCCAGCGCACTTTACTTTGCTTAATCACGTCGCGCTCAAAGCGGCTCAAAGCAGAAGGTCCAAGACAATCACGAAGAACACAATTCCCCCCAATTCCCTCGTTAAGAACAGCAACTTGTCGAGTGTCTGGATTTTGCTGGAGTCGGATTGCCAATTCATCCGGCCAACGATTTTGTTTGTTAGTGCCTGATCCTCGTCCATCTGTTATAGAGTTTCCTAACACTGCAACGGCGCCTGCGGATTCCGGTGCCATTACATCTACGCTGTTTATAGTGTACCAATGATCAGTCTTAGCAGCGCTGTGAAAGTCCGCAGCAGAAACTTCATTTCCCGGAAGTATATATGAAGTAGTTCGAGAGCCGGGATGCCCGGTTACATCAGGTGATGTATCACCAAAGTAAATTGTAATTGTTAAATTGGTTCGCGGCTCCACTGCAAAATGAAACGGATCTGAAGTAACGGCAGTACCCGGTTCTATTGTGACCTCCGGCTTACTATCGAACTTCAATGCTTGATCGGTGTTTGGGTCAATTGCGCTGCTGTCTGCCGAAAGAGCAATGTGCACAGCATTCATTGTTACGGGACTTTTGCTGAACTCATTGGAAAACTTTACCCGCAAGCTGTCTCCTCCGAGTGAAACACAGACTACCTGCCGGAGTGTGTTATGGCTCAATCCCGGTTCCGGCGGCATATTTCGCGGTTCGACGAGCTGCGGCGCCGTACCCCATGTTCCAACCCACTCTTCAGCTTGGTTGGACATGCTTGTTCGTTCAGCGCCGGCGCAAGAGAAAAAGATGAAAGCAAAAAGGAGTCCGGCTAAGGATGACAAGGTAGAGAACGAACGAGAGAAAGACTTGAAAAGTCTGTAAACGGAAACGTCATGCATACACGGTTTATAAAACATTGTTGGACACCCCTTTTAATTAAACAGTTTGTTTCACTTAATGCTAAAAATATAAAAATTATCTGATAGTCATTTTTTTAACAACTTAATAACTTTCAATTATTCTTTTGTTTTCCATGCGTCAATAGGACCAATTTCTTTTGCCAGGGGTTGTAATATTTCAGGCTTGTACACAAAATAGTTATCTATAAATTCCCTTAACGATTTTAAGCCGTAACCGGTTAAAATTTTATTGATTTGTTCTTTAGTGTAAAGGAACTTTGACCGCCTTTCCAACTCATGTTTATATTCGTCCGTGTATATATAATCTACCATGGCCGTCTGGTGAAGTTTTTCAACCGGCGCTAAAAAAATCAGTGCGTCGTAAGCATCATACATTGTCTGGTCCGGCGCCACATTCAGCATATGGTTACCGATATATTTAGCCTTACCAAACGGAGTGTCCTTTAAATCAAAAGCTACCGGTGTATTCCCGAATGTTTCAAATGCACTATCCCATAAACCGTTTTCCATGCGCACCCATTTCACAATTACATCTTCAAGTCCCTCCGTGGTTTTGGGTGTCTGGGCATCTACCTCTTTTTTCCCCCCGAAACTTAAATTAATATTATGGAAACGAACGGAATAGGTTTTTCCCGGATTGTGTAAGTAAAAAAATGTGCCGCAATTCCAGTAATAGTTATTTTCCCGGTTTTTAATTCCCTTGTAGGCGTGGCGAGTATTGGTAAGAAATATACCTTTTTCACCGGATTTAAAATTATCCAAATATGAAAGAATTATTTTGTACATCGTATAATCATTTCCCACAAGTGAAAGTCGGAATAAGTCCAAATCCTTTGGTGTGTTTATTTCTTTCCAATAAGTGGGCGCGTTCACCGCAACCACCTTAAACCGATCTTGAACCGGCAGCGTTGAATTTACTTTCCAAATACTTTGCAACAAATCAAAATAGGTTTTGTAGGGCCAACCGGTTCCGCTAAAGTCGTTTTGAAAAGCAGGATATAAAAGCTTTAAATCATCGATTTCAGAATCAAAGTAAGCATCCAGGGCAGGTTGCTGATTAACGGAAACAGCTTCGAGAAATACATATTTAACCCTTTTTTGAAAATCCGCATTTCTGATCAAATCCTGGTAAAATTCAAAAGGTTCAACAGCCGTATGTAATGCATCGTCAAAAAGAATAAGATCGCAATCATCTAATTTGTGGAGGATAAAATGAATTGGTTCATCGCCTTTTTCTTTCAAAGTATTTACATAAGGTTTTAATTTTTCACTTTGTTGAGCTTGATAGCTAGTATAACTCAACATAAAGAACAACAGCAAAAAAAACATTTTTACTTTTTTCATAATTCTTCTCCTGTTCGTGTTGTATTCTAACAACCTTATACATACATAACCGCGCAGTTTTTCACCTGCCTGTCCCGATGCTCTTTAGCGGGATCCGCTCAGAATTTACCCGCCGTCTTTTTGGTGGGCAACAATCATGAGTTGTTCCGAGGGGATCCCTTTGTGAAAAGATCAGCCCCACAATTTAGTTTTCAATTACTCGGATCAGGAGTTGCGTTCTCAGCGGTTTCAATATCTTTTACTACATCCGGTCTAAGTAATTTCCAGTGGAAACGAAGCTTATCGTTTTCTTTCCAAGATTTGCCGTTCTGTTCACTGTAATGTACAAGCGGCATCTCGTTATATATCGGGCTTGTTATACTTATAACTTTATCCCAGTACTGCAAAGCATTTTCAAGGTGTTGTACTGCATTTTGTTTGTGTTCCTCAACACCCGTAACGCGGTAAGTTTGGAGTTCAACTGCTCCTCTTAATTTCTCGGCAAAAAATAACCCTAAGTTCGCCCAAGTTTTTACATCCGAAACTTCATACATAAGAGACGCATTTTTAGAAATGTCAATATTTTTGACAAGAGCGAGCGCTTCTTTGCAATCCTTTTCAAGCTGAATGGCTAAATCAATCGGAGTGGTTTCGTCCTTACCAAAAGAACTACCGGACAAAATTGCATTGACATATTTTTTAATCGAAACATAACTTGTATCGAGCGGCGGCTGGTTAATCTGTCTGTCAACTGAGATATAATCAACTCTATGTTTATCCGGATCGAGCGCCATAAATCCTTCGCTGTAAAGAGTGAAGTCCCATGTGCAGTCAAACGAAGAGGCTAAACGCAAAGGAGTTTTCCCGGCAAGAGAATAAGCCCGGAATAACACTCCTGCTTCTTCGCCGTAGCGCCGTATAAATTCCTGTTTGAACACTTCATCGGGAGTATCCGGATTATACAATAGTCTGCCCCATAATTTGTAGAACAGCCATTGCCGTTCAAACGCATATTTCCAGTCTACTTTAAAACCGGGTTTTGTAAAATAATCTTTCGCCGGGATGTAAGTTTCAGAACCGATAAAATATCCGCCGACATAGCCGGGAGTATTTTGTTTAATATGTTCACGGATAAAATCGGCTACACCCCACCGCAGGCAGAAGAAATCTTCATTGCGGGCTGTCCATATTATTTTATAGTTCTCGGGTTCGGGATTCCAATATGTACCGTATATTTTCCCGCCGTGTACTTTTATAAGTTTTGTTGTTGAGAGGGGATGCGACCAATTAAACTTGAGGCTTGCCCAAACCGGTTTTTCAATAAAATCCATCGTAGCTTCTTTCTCTATCTCCTTCCGTGTTATTTTTTCCATTTCTATTGTCGTAGCACCTAACGACCCTGTATTTCCCGAAAACGGAATTCTATGTATCAGTTTTGATTTTCTACCTGCGAGCCGCATACCCTCAATTATTGTTTCTCTCATCCAATCTTCCCGCTGCTGTGGGGTCATTCCTCCCATTCCTTCGCCGAGTGTAAGACCCATTCCAGTAAGATCAGGATATTCTTGAAGTACCTGGGTAACACATTCTCTTGTATATCGTTTTATTATTTCCGATGTATCGGCATCTACATAATGACGATGTTCGAGATTATGCATCTCAACATTATGAGCTTTTGAAAATTCAGGTGTTACAAAAATGTTAAACGGAATTAAATATGTATCAATGCCCCTCTCTTTAGCCATTCTCAAGATTCCGTGGAAAAGTTTTTTCCATTGTTTCATTTCTTTATTGTTCCACGAACTGGCTTCGTGAAAATTTTTAGGTCTAATCATAAAAGTATAAGGATGAAGATTCCACAAGGTAAGCGCGTTAAACCTGTTCTCTGCCATCATATCGAGGAACGCTTCCCAAAAATTAAGATCGGCACAAGTTTCTTGGTGAAGATCAAGCGCAATACTGTGCCTGTACGTATCCCACGGGAGATCAAATTTTATGGCCCGGAAGTGCAGTCTTGTTGATTCGTTTTTAGCCTTTATATTTTGAAGTGTAATCCCGTTGTGTAACTCTTCGGCAAGAGAAAGCGAACCGTAAATTATCCCTCTTTCATCACCGCCGGTAATTGAAATTTTATTTCCATCGGGTAATATTGAATACGCTTCCGGAGTTAAACCTTTCCGATCTAATGAAAGTAGGATATCAAAATCACCCTTGTCTTTTTGAATTGTGTATTCTTGTTCCAAAAGAACTTTTTGGAGAATTCTAACCGCATAATTCGATTGCACGGAGGAGGTATCATATTTAATAAAAACACTCTGAGCAAATACGGAAACACTTATAAAGATTAGAGAAATAAAAGTGAAAGGTAATATTTTAAACATGTTCGACTTGTTTTTAGCAGCATCAATATTGTTACATTCCATCATAATTACTTGCCCTACCCCCTCTTTAAAAATTATAAGAACCGGATATTATCCTTTTGCTTGTGGATGGAAACAAATATAGGAGGTTTTACTTAAAAGTGGAAACGACGCTTTTCAATTTTTCTATAGGCACCTCTTGATTCTTGACTTTTAAATATATGAGATCACTCTTGTTCTAAAATTTTGATATTCACTTCTCTATTTCCGTCCGGTTATTATTCTCCTTTTAAAATTACATTTACTTTTTCTACAAAGTATAACAGTGTTGCAATTAAAGAGCCGCCCATATTCAACGATGTCTCTATTACAATCAACCTATTTTGTTCAAATCACTTTTTATTTACCTGTCCCGCAGTTTTATTGCGGGGAGCGGCTTGTTATACTGGCATTTTAAGAATTAATTTGACTTTTTTAAAATATTTCTCATATTTGCGTATGGTTGTATAAGGTTGTTTAACATATTCGGGACTTCATATGGAAAAATTTTATAATCTAAGCGAAACAGCAGAAATTTTAGGCGTAAATAAAGAAACTTTAAGACGATGG